>JAITKD010000027.1 GCA_031278575.1 Spirochaetaceae bacterium
GCACGGAGCGCGCAAGGGATAGAAGCGGAATAAGAAATCCCCGCCCCAAGGGCGGGGATTTCTTATTAAGAGCGGATAGCCCGGTTTCCGGCGCAAAGCGCCGGAAATGCGCCCAAAAAAAGGAACAAAAATTTCTATGCGTTTATCCTGCGGGGAAACGCGCCGGCCGGAATGTGCGGGGGGGTTGTAAACCCTCCGGTTATGAGCCGCGCCCCGTTTTATCTATGCTAATTCCGCGGCTTTCATATTTTTTAGGCGGCTTTCCGCCGCGGCCCTTTTCCGGTATACTGCCGCCATGGAGCATCAATTAAACATCCCGCTGGAAATTTTCCGCGCCCTTGCGGTGTGCGGCGGCGGTTTAACCTTTTGACAACCGGCGTTATTTTCGGCACGATATGGGGACTTTGGTATGCGCCCCTGGGCCTTATAAAAGGCTCGTATCAGGAGGCCGTGGCGGAAACGGGGCTTGTATATTCGATAAATTTTATGGTGAGCCTGGTACCCTGTTTGATTATGGACAACTGGCGGTATTACAAAACCAACCGGAATATGCTTTTGGAAATTTTGTTTCATTTTGAAGCGAACTTTTTCAACGAGATTTTCAGGACCCGCCCCGGCAGCAAAATAATACAAACGGTGTTGTTATTGATTTTCTCGGTGGTAATCATCTGCAAGGAAAAGACGTTTTTCTTCAGCAGATCCCCTGAGGAGATTTTTAGATGAGGGGGCCTCCGGGAACCCGGTGATTATCAGCTTTTTCCCGCCCCCTTTACTCGACGGCTTTTAACGGTGATACTTATGCCATGAAAACCGAAAGAGCCTATTACGGGGAGACCGGGGATGTTTTTCACGCGGAAATCCGGGAACTCAAGCCCTGGGGGGATAAAACCGCCCTTATTCTGGACAGGACCATTTTTTATCCCGAGGGAGGGGGCCAGAGCGCCGACCGGGGGACGATCAACGGGTTTCCCCTCCTGGATGTGCGGGAAGAGGGGGGGGAGATCCTGCACCTCCTTTCCGCCGGGGATGGGGCCGTGCTGAAGCCCGGTCCCGGAGAACTAGTCCTGGACCGTGTCCGGCGCCGGGATTTTACCGTCCACCATACGGCCCAGCACCTCCTTTCGGGGACCATCCTCCGCTTAACCGGGTTTCCCACGGTGTCCATGCGTTTGGGGGACGAGGTCTGTACGATTGACGTGGACGCCCCCGCCTTCCCGGAGGAAACCATCATCGCCGTGGAAGAGGCGGTCCAGGACGCGGTGGAGGCGGACGCCCCGGTGGTGATTCACCTCTGTCCCCCGGAAAACCTGGGGGACTTCCCCCTCCGAAAGGTCCCCCCCCAGGGGGAGGAGGTGATCCGGGTGGTGGAGATCCGGGGGAATGACTTTTCCCCCTGCTGCGGCACCCACCTGGATTCCACCGCCCACATCGGTATGCTGCGGATAGTGGGCGCGGAAAAGTACAAGGGCAAAACCCGGCTCTCCTTTATCGCCGGCCGCCGGGTCCTTCGGGACAGCCGGCTGCTCGGAAAAAACGCCGGCGCCGCCTCCCGGGCGCTCAAGGTTCCGGTGGCGGAGACCGGCGCCGGGGTGTTGGCCCTGCTGGACCGGACGAAAGAGCTTGAGCGGAAGCTCAAGGCCCTGGAAGAGGAGAACGCGGCGGCCAAGGCCGCGGCCCTGCTCCAAAAAGCCGGAGTGCCCCCGCCGGACGGCGGCGGAGACCTTCCCGGTTCGGGAATCCTGGTGGCGCGGTCCTTCCCGGATGCGGGGATAAACGAGGTCCTCTCCATAGGCAGGGCCGCCCAAAAACTCACCGGGGCCCTTGTCGTGCTGGCCGCGGAGGGGGAGTTTAAATTTGCCGCCTTTTGTTCCGACAAAAAGGCACGGCTGCCTTCAATTTTAAAGGAACCCATGGAAGCCCGGGGGGGACACGGCGGGGGCGGCCCGTCTTTTTTTCAGGGGGTTTTCCCCGGACGGCAGGAACTGGAACTTTTCCTTGCGGCCCTTCCCAAAACCTTTTAAACGTGGTATCATACAAATTCCCCGCATCCAGGACCCATGCGAATAGGCCGCGCCTAACCCCGCCAGGTCCGGAAGGAAGCAACGGTAAGCGTTTGTTTATGGCGCCGTGGCCCCCCTGGGTGCGGGGTTTTTTTTAAGTCCCTTTCCGGGTATACTAGAATTATGGCTTATGAAGTAACCGCTACCAGGCGGCGTCCGAAAACCTTTGATGAACTGGCGGGACAGGATTTTGTGGCCGCCACCCTCAAGAGTTCCATTGAAACCGGCCGGATAGCCCACGCATATCTTTTTTCCGGCCCCCGGGGCTGCGGTAAAACCAGCGCCGCCCGGATCCTCGCCCGTTCCCTCAACTGCGAAAAGGGCCCCACCGCGGCGCCCTGTGGGGTGTGTTCCAGTTGTTTGGAGATCAGCCGGGGGGCGAGTATGGATATCATCGAGATCGACGGGGCTTCCAATAACGGCGTCAACGATGTCCGCCAGATAAAAGACGAAGTCCTTTTTCCCCCCAATTCGGGACGGTATAAGGTGTATATTATCGACGAAGTCCATATGCTTTCCACCCCCGCCTTTAACGCCCTGCTCAAAACCATTGAGGAACCTCCTCCGTATATCATTTTTATATTTGCCACCACCGAACTCCACAAGGTGCCGGCCACCATAAAAAGCCGGTGCCAGCAGTTCAATTTCAGGCTCATTCCCCTGGAGACCATCCAGGGGATCCTCAAAACCACCTGCGGGGAGATGCGGATAGAGGCCGAGGATGAGGCCCTGTTTTGGATAGCCAAGGAATCTACCGGGAGCCTCCGGGACGCCTATACGATTTTTGATCAGGTGGTTTCCTTTTCCGATGGGGTTATCCGGGCGGCCCTGATCCGGGAGAAGCTGGGACTGGTCGGCCTGGACACCCTGAACGCCCTGGCGGAAGCCTGTACCGCGGGGGATAACTCCCGGGCGTTTTCCCTCATCGACGGGAGCCTTGACGCGGGGGTGGCGGTGGAACAGTTGGTGATCGATATGGCCGGATATTACCGGAACCTGCTGCTTTTAAAAAACGGGGTGAACCGGGAGTCTGTTTTGGGGTATAGGCCGGAACGTTTTTCCGCTTTGGCCCTTAATACCCTGGATTCGATCCACCTGGAACGGGCCCTTTCGATCCTCCTGGACCTCTACCGGGATATCCGGTACTCGGTTTCCCCCCGGTTCGAGCTTGAAACCGCGGTATCAAAACTCTGCTGGCTTACCCAATGGGTTTCTCCCCGGGAACTCCGGGCGGCCATAGCCGGGGCCCAGGATGCCCTGGGGATCGGCCGGGAAGGCCCCGCCGGGAAAGGAGGGGTAGCGCTCCCTTTAGCCGGGCCGGGGCGGAACCAGGCCCCGGCTGAAACACCCCTGTCCCCGGAAGGGTTTGAGGGGAACCGTACCGCGGATCACGGGAGCGCCTTTTCCGAGGGGTTTAAGCGGTTTATGGCCGCCCGGGAAACCTCCGGGGAGGAGCCTCCCCCGGATGATGAAGACCCTTTTTTCGGGGGCGAGGGCCGGGCCGGAAACGCTGAGGTTGAAGCGCCGCCTCCCCCGGAGGAGGCGGCCCCCGGAGGGGGGGATGAACTTTCCCGGCTGCGGGCCGCCCTCATCGCCGGCCTCAATTCAAAATGGGGGCTTCTTGCTTCGGGGCTGGAAAAATCCCTGCCCTGGGAATGGGCCGGGGATAAACTCATCATTCCTGTCCGGGATTCCCTGGGGATGGACCTGCTTAAAAAGGACGCTCCCCTTATCCGGGAAACCCTGGCCCGGATAAGGGGGGGGCCTTTGTCCTTTGACGTGGTGGTGGGGAATACCCCCCCCGAAGCCGGTCCCGGAGAAAGGCCGGCCCTCTCCCCCCAGGCGGAGATGGTCTGCCGGATGTTCCGGGGGACGGTGGTTAAGAATGGGTAATTGGAGGAGCCGGTTTCAAAACCCGTCCGCTTTCTCTCTTAAATTTAAGGCTGCCGGACAAGTTCCGCTTGTCTTTCAATTCGGAGTTAAATCATGAATATAAATCCCTTTGACATTCTAAAAAACGCCCAAAAATTACAGGAACAGATGGGTTCTTTCCAGGAAAAGCTGGGGACCATCAGGGCCACCGGTTCCGCCGGGGGCGGGATGGTGGAGGTGGACCTGAACGGCCGGTTGGAACTTCTGGCCGTAAGGATAGCCCCGGAGGCGGCGGACCCTCGGGAGGTTGAGATGCTTCAAGACCTGATCATCGCGGCCTTTACCGCTGCCATGGAAAAGGTCAAGGAGGCGATTAATCAGGAGATGGGCGCCCTGGCGGGGGGTATGGGGCTGCCGAATTTTCCCGGCTTTCCGGGGCTTTCATGAATTTATCCGGGGATACCAAAGGGCCCAATGCCCTGGACCGGATGACGGCGCTCCTGGCAAAACTGCCGGGGATCGGCAAAAAGACCGCGGGCCGGTTGACGTATTTTATCCTGGATACGGACCCCAGCTACGCCCGGATGCTGGCGGAACAGCTTTTGACCCTCCATTCATCCATCAAACGTTGTTCCCGCTGCGGAAGTTTTACCGAAACCGACCCTTGTCCCATCTGCCTGGATCCCGGCCGGGACGGTCTTATCCTCTGCGTGGTGGAACGGGCCCAGGATGTGCGGGTTATCGAGGAATCCCGGGAATTCCGGGGCCGCTTCCACGTTTTAGGGGGCCTTATCGCCCCCCTGGAGGGGGTCGGCCCAGACGACCTTACCATCGGTCAACTGCTCAACCGGGTCCGCCGGGAAGGGATTCGGGAGGTGATCCTCGCGATGAACCCCACGGTGGAGGGGGACACCACGGCCCTCTACCTGCAAAAGGTCCTTAAAGATACGGGCGCCGAAGTTACCCGCCTTGCCTCGGGCCTCCCCGTAGGGGGGGACTTGGAATACGCCGACCGGCTCACCCTGTCCCGAAGTTTCCGGGGAAGGGTTAAGTTATAAGGGGAGGGTCTGACCCCCAGGGGGAGGGTCTGACCCCAGGGGAGGGCTGACCCCCGGGGGAGGTCTGGCCCCAAGAGGTCTGACCCCAGGAGAGGGTCTGACCCCACGAGAGGGCTGACCCCCGGGGGAGGGTCTGACCCCCGGAGAGGGCTGGTCCCGGGAAGGGTCTGACCCCCAAGCGGTCTGACCCTAACAGACAGCGCATCACCCCCCGTGTTGCGCCACGTAAAAAACGAACCATGCGTAAGTCTAAGTCCTTACAGGAATTAGACTTAAAATATGCTTATTTGGGGTTCCTGACGGTTTTTTAACATCTTCGTAACTCTTTATC
>JAITKD010000067.1 GCA_031278575.1 Spirochaetaceae bacterium
TGGAACGGCTATAGCCGTCCCATACAAGGGCTGCAGGGCCAAGTGTTGCACTTCAGGATTGAACGCGGGCATACTAAAACAAGGCGCGTGGTACGAAATCCGTACCCGCGTCAACAACCGGGAACCCATCTTCAGCCGAGGGACCGGCGCCGTGGCGCCGGTCCCCAATAAGGCCCTGGCGTTGTTTGCCAAGGTGTTCCGGGAGACGAAACTCCGGTTTGTCTTCGAGATTCGCGGGCTCTGTTTGGCCGATGACTGGCTCACGTTTTATATCAAGTCGGCGGACGGGCTGGAACTTCCGGCTATCATGCAGTGGCTAAAGCAGGTGTTCGCCCAACGGTACACCCGGGCGGACGGCCGGATCGGGCATATCGGGGGGGCCCGGTTTGGGTCGCGGATAGTGGCGGGGGCGCCGCCGGAGGAGGTGGCGGAGTCCGGAGCGGGGCGGGGGGACTCGGGCAATGGGGTCAGACCCTGGTATATGGACACTGGGGTCAGCCCCCGGTATGGGGAAACGGCGATCCAGACCGCTTTTCTCCTCACATACCCCCTTCCCGCCGCCCTTGTACCCGGATAAACGCGCCAATCCGCCCCGAATTCCGCATCAACCTTCTTTTCCACCCCGCGCCGAAAACGCTCAGGGAAAGGTCTGTCCTGAAACCGGATTAAACCAGATCCCCGAATAAGGAAACAAGGGGGCTTAAATTAAAACCCGGCCTGCCGCCTTATGCGGCTTAGCCGTTCATTTCTTCCCTAATCCAATATAGTACGTTTCAAAGGAACTGCCGCGGCAGGCCCGGGGTTTAAAACTTTTCCCGAGCCTAAACCGTTCCCGGATCCCTTTAAGAATCTCCGGGGAGCCTTCACCCTGGAAAACCTTTGCCACCAGGCTGCCCCCGGGAGCCAGGATGGTATCCGCGTAATGGATAACCGTCTCTACCAGGGCCAGGGAGCGGAGGGTGTCTACCGAACGGTTTCCCGTAGTTGCCGGGGCGGCGTCGCTCATCACCAGGTGATAGGGACCCCGGACCGCCAGGGTTTCCTGTAGTTCTTGTTCCGTAATATCCCCCCGGATAAAAAAGAAATTTTTTCCTTCAAAAAGCCCTTTGTCGTACTGCCGGGACAAGGGGACCAGGTCCGCCGCCGCCAGGAACCCCCGCCCCGCCATACGCCGCAGGACGTAAAGGCTCCAGCTCCCCGGGGCAGCCCCCAAATCTAAGATTCTAAAGGACGTATCGGCCCCCAAAAAACGGGGGAGAAGACTGAATTTTTCATCCATCTCCCGGAGTTTATAAACCGACCGGGCGGGGTACCCTTCTTTTTGCGCTTTCAGGGACCAATAATCCGGTTTTTTATAGTCTGACATACCGCAGGCCCTCCCCCAGGGGCTTTTCTCCGGGATTAACCTCGTGTAAAATACCCTATGAACCAACAGTATACCCGGAGGCTTAAAAAAATAGAAGCGGTTTTACGGGAAGTCATGCCGGAGGAACCGGATGCTTCGTGGATGGGCCGTTCTTTCTTAACCCCCCGGAATGCCGGGCAAACCGGAAATTTACGGGATTCGGTAAATTCCCTGACCCAGCCCGGCAGGGAGCTTTTAAGCCGGGGAGGGAAACGCTGGCGGCCGCTGCTTATGACGTTGGTCTGTGAAAGCCTGGGGGGAGGGGACGCGGCGCTGCCCCTCACCCCTCTGGTGGAATTTCCCCATAATGCCAGCCTTATCCATGACGATATTGAAGATAATTCCGAGGAGCGCCGGGGTAAACCCGCGGTTCATCTGCTGTACGGGACCGATACGGCCATCAACGGTGGGTGTTTTTTTTATTTTCTTCCCCTTATAAGCCTTGAAACCTGGGATGCCCCGGCGGAACGGAAAAATTCCGTCTATACCCTCTGGGCGGCCTATATGCGGAGGCTCCACCTGGGGCAGGCTATGGATATAAGCTGGCACCGGGATTTTTTTTCCCTCCCCAGTCCGGAGGATTATTATACCATGTGCCGGCTGAAAACCGGCTGTCTCGCGGGGCTTGCGGCGGTTCTGGGGGTCCGGGCCGCCTTTACCACAAAAACCGGACCGGACCCGGGTAAAGAAGGTCCCCTGGGGGAACTTTTGGGAGAGGCGGCGGAAAAATTGGGGGTAGGTTTTCAGATTCTTGACGATGTCAAAAATCTTACCACGGGAATTCCCGGTAAAAAGCGGGGGGATGACCTGGTGGAGGGGAAAAAAAGCCTGCCGGTTCTTTTGTACCTTAGGGGGCACGAGGAACGGGGGGCTTTGGCGGCCCGTTGTTTTGCCGCGGCCCGTTCCCAGGGGTGTTCGGCGCCGGAGGTGGAGGAATTAATCGGAGAGCTGACCCGGGCCGGGGTTTTGGATGAGGCGGAAATGCGGGGACGGGCCTTGATAAAAGAGGCTGCCGGGATTTTTTCCGGGGCTTTTGCCGGTTTGCCCGGGGATCAGAACGCCCGGGACCTCCTGGCGGAGTTGGCGGATCTTTTAGCAGGCTAAAGGGGGAGGGGGGTACTATGCAAAAAATGCTTGAAGTTGAAATATGGACCATCATACGGACGGATCAGGGGAACGCCGTGTTATTGCGGCCTTTAGGTTCGGATATTTCGGTACCGATTTTCATCGGACCCTTAGAATCCCAATCGCTCCTTATTGGATTCAGCGGGGTATCTTTTTCCCGGCCCCTTACCCACGATCTGCTCCTGCATATTATCTACCGGATGGGGATCAAATTGGTCCGTACCGAGATCTACGATATAAAGGAGAATACGTTTCTTGCCCACTTGTACCTTGAAGGGAACCAGTATTCTCCGGAAAACCCCCTGATCCTGGATTCCCGGCCTTCCGACGCCCTTGCCCTGGCGCTGCGGTGTAAATGCCCGGTGTTTATGGCCGGGAAGGTGGTGGCCGATGTGGGGGTTCCGACGGATACTTTTATTAATACCCCCGGGGAAGATCTCATTTTTTCCCCGGAACCCGATTCCGAAGAGGAGCCGGAGATTTCGGAAAAAAACCTGCGGCGCCTGGCCCTACAGGCGGAGTTAGAGACCGCGGTGGCCAATGAGGAATATGAACGGGCCGCGGAAATTCGGGACGCCCTTATCCTGCTGGAGTAAGTTTAGACGGAAATCGGCCGATAAATAAATGAGGCGGTTCCAAAATTTCAGCATTTGGAACCGGTTCAGCGGTTAGTCTAAATTCATGGTAAAAAAATTCCGGTTTTTATTGCCAAGAAAGGTAAAGAGGTTTATTATTGAAAAAATGGATAGGATTTTATGGTAATAAAATATAATAAATTGAATAATGTAAAGAATGCTTTTCGATTGCTTTTGATTTTTACTATCGTATATTATATGCTCTTTTGGGGCGTTTTCCCCATTCTCGGCGTACTCGGGGGGAAAACCCATTCCCGGGATTCCTTGGGGCGTTACGATGTAAAAAACGGCATGGGGGGTATGTCCTACCTCGAAAATAACGGTTTGGGGATCAATGATCCCGCCCTTGTCGTGGATACGGATACCGTCATCGGTATACCGGAACCGGAAGAATTTTCCAAGCCCCAGATGCTGCTTTACACCGCCTATGTGGTCAAGCCGGGGGATACCATCAGCGATCTTGCCCGGAATTTCGGGTTAAATCAGGACACCCTGATTTCTTATAACGGGATCAAACAAACCCGGCTCCTGCAGATAGGGCAGGTTTTGAAAATCCCCAACCAGGACGGGCTCCTTTATACGGTAAAAACCGGGGATACCCTCACGGCTATCGCGGAAAAATACCAAGCCGATATGGGGACGATTCAAACGGTGAACGAGCTTTTTTCCGAAAAAATCACCGTTGGTTCCGGGCTTTTTATTCCCGGGGCCCGGCTTGACTGGGTGGATCTTCAGGAGATCAACGGCGATCTTTTCGCGTGGCCGGTTTACGGGTATCTCACCTCCCGTTACGGTTACCGGGCAAGTCCCTTTACCGGGGCCCGTCAGTTTCACTCGGGGATTGACATAGGGGCCGCCATGGGGACCCCCATCCGGGCGGCCATGGGCGGCAGGGTGAGCGCGGTTGGGTATGACGATGCGTATGGCAACTATGTGGTGATCACCCACCACTCGGGGTATCGTACCCTCTACGGCCACATGAGCGTGGTCCGGGTAAAATCGGGCAGTTATATTGGAACCGGGGAACGTATCGGCGACGTGGGGTCCACCGGCCGCAGTACCGGGCCCCATCTCCACTTTACGGTGTACAAAAACGGGGTAACCGTTAACCCCCGGAATTTGCTTAAATGAGGCGGAAAAACGGCTGGAGGAGCGGGTTTTGGCTGTTTGTTTTGGATTTATAGAAAATTAAGGGGGCTTTATTTTTTTGAAATAATTGAATCTAAAAGTTTTTTAAAATCAGGGTCTTGTTTTTTCTCTGTTTCCGTATTGGCGTGGGGATTAAGAATACGATCCGGTATATACATAATCCCGTCCCGTTCTTCAATAACGGTAAATTCTTCTTCCCCCGTTGCCGTCTCCGCGGCTAAATCGATCAGTTCCAGGGGTTCCATTTCCTCGCCCATGGCTCCCAATACTTCGGGAACACAGGCGCTTTCCAGTAAAAACGGCCGGTTTAAAAATGAATTGTGATAATCCAAATGGTCATATTCCAACCGGTCTTACAAAACAAGGTTCAGTTTTTTTTTTTCCGTATCCGGCGGGGAATTCCCCGCCGGATACGGAGCCGCTTCTGCCTTTTCGCTGACCGTCGGCGGGGGGGCTTCGGAACCGTCGGTCTTTTCCCCGCCGGCGAAAGCCGGCGCGGCGGGGGGATCGGCGGCTTTCCCTTCGGAGTCTGAAAAATCAGATAATATGGTCGCGAAGGGAGATACAATTTCAAGTTCCGGACTTGGAACCCCGTCATCCCGGGCAGCCTCATCTTCCTTTTCAGGGTAACCAAATTCAATTTCACTGGTCAATTCGTCGATGCCTCTTCGATAGGCAACCGGATCCGGACCGAAAATATCCTCCGGGACTGTTTCCCCGGAACCGATCTCCTCAAGCTCCTCTAATTCTTCCAGTTCTTCCAATTCTTCCAGTTCACCAAATTCAGTATCTTCCATACCATTTATCTCCTCATTTGAAGCATCCCGTTCACGCACCGATTTATTTACTTTCTTTTCTTCCCCCGGCGCATTCGGCTTTTCCACAGCTTCAGCTTTCCCCGGGGAACGAGGCCCCTGAAAGGGGGCCGCTGAACGCGGGGCTCCGGCGGCCGCCAAGACCGCCGGGAAACCGCCGGCTTCTCCCGTGGGAGCGGACAGAATAACCCGGCGTAGTAGGTCCCGGAGTTTAACTTCGTCAATAGAATCAATTTTATTTTCCTGGCGGCCGCCTATGACGGCTAATAATTCATCCCAGGATTTATCAATAAGAAAAT
>JAITKD010000102.1 GCA_031278575.1 Spirochaetaceae bacterium
TCGGCAAAAATCTGTACATAATCAACAGCATCGGTATCGGTAACGATCAGGGTAATTCCCCGGAAAATACCGCCGTCATCGGCCCAGTCAAAATGCCTGCCCTGGGGGAGGGCGTCAAAGGTGAATGGATTTTGTACCCTCACCGTGAGAACATTTGTTTTTCCGGCTCGGATATTGTTGGGCAATTCTATAAAAAAAGTCGTAAAACCGGACCCGTAATGCATCCCCGCGTTTTCACCGTTAAACCAAAAGTCAGCGTCCCGGTAAATACCGTTACACTGTAAACACAGCCGCTTGTCGGCAAGGGATTCATCATAATCCAGATGATATTCATACCAGGCTGCGCCACGGTATGTTTCTGTGCCCCCCTCGATGTTATAAGTATGGGGCAACGATACCTCCCGGTAAACCGGGATGCCCTGTTTATGCCATCCGTCCCGAATTCCGATGTTTTCCCGATCAAGCGCAAAACGCCAACGATGGCTAAGTGGTATGGTTTGCCGCCCCATAAAATCCTCCTTGATTCTTTAGTATATATTAGAGTGTACAGTTAGAGTGTACAGATTGCCATGTATTATTTTATCCATTATGATGGATAATATTACACTTTTTTGTTGTGGAAACAAGATTTTCTGTGCTATAATATAATTATGGAAAAGAAAGCAAACCCCCGTAAAGCCGATGGTTTTCAAAACGAGTATCTTTTTGTCCTGCCCGACAAATTTCTTGTGCAGCTTGAAAACAACGAATTGTTTCAGTCCCTGGTGGTCACCGATATCGGTTATTTTCCCCATGCGGCTTACCATTTCCGGCAGCGGCCCCAGGGATGTAAAACCGCTATCCTGATATATTGCAGCGCCGGGTCCGGTTTTTATTCCCTTAACGGAGGAGAAATAAAAACTATTTCGGCGGGACAGCTTGCGGTCATTCCTCCCGACACGCCCCATAAATACGGCGCGTCCGAAACAAACCCCTGGAGTATATTTTGGGTCCATTTCCGGGGTATTCTTTTCCAACCCTGGTATACGATTGTTTCTCAATATGTCCCCATCACGGTATCCGATGTATTTGGAGAAAAAATCAGGGAACTGTTCCGCCAATGTTTTACTCTGTTGAAGACGCACTGGAAGGATGAGGAATATTTTTATATGTGCCAACTCGTGGGAACGATCCTCGGCATGACTTTATGTGCCGGTAAGGAATCGGAAATCCAGCTCACCACCGCCGGCAGCATCGGCCTTAAAGATACCATGGTTTTTATGCGGAAACACCTCCACGAGGTGATCACCCTGGACGATTTGACCAAAGTGTCACGGTTCAGTCCTTCCCACCTGCATAATCTCTTCAAAAACGCAACCGGCCATGCTCCCATAGAATATTTTCTGCGTATCAAAATAGAGGCCGCATCCCAGGACTTGTACTTTTCCGATTTGCCGGTCAAGGATATTGCCATCGCCTATGGAATCGATGACCCCTATTATTTTTCGCGGCTTTTTAAAAAGATCATGGGGGTTTCCCCCACAAAATACCGTTCCCAGATTAGGGGCTGAGGGGATACGTAAGCTCTAAAAACAACACAGGCATGGTCCTAGATGTTGTCCAACGGTGAATGGGCCTCACAGAACAGCCTATGTAAACGTGGTTTGCGGCGGCGTATTAAACCCGCCTTTCAATGCCCTCCTGTTCTGAAGGTTAAACTTGACCCGGCATTCAGGTTTTACCGGTTTCAAGACAGACCTTTCCCCGGGACGTTTTCGGTTTACGGTGGAAGAGACGGTTGCTGCGGAACCCCGGGCGGATTACCGCTGCCTATCTGGGTGCAGGAGTGGGGGGAAGGGGGAATAGAGGTGAAAAAGCGGCTTGGATCGCCGTTTCCCCCTGCCGGGGTCTGACCCCGATGCCATGCCCCCACCCCTCTTCGGCATCCTCCTCCAGCGGCGGCTCCCCCTCCAGTATCCACGACCCATACCGGTCCCCCCAGATATGCCCGATCCGCCCCTCCGCCCGGTTGTACCGTTGGGCAAACACCTGTTTCAGCCACTGTATGATAGCCGGAAGTTCCAGCCCGTCCGCCGGTTTAATGTAAAACATCAGCCAGTCGTCCTCAAGACGCAGCCCGCGAATCTCGAAAACAAACCGGAGTTTTGTCTCCCGAAACACCTTGGTTAACAGCGCCAGGGCCTTAAAGCGGCGGAACAACGGTTCCCGATTGTTGACGCGGGTACGGATTTCGTACCATGCCCCTTGTTTCAGTATCCGTAATGATCTCATGGATACTATATAGGATTGACCTGCCGTTTTGCTTTAGTAACGCATTCGGAAATTTTAAATTCCGCTTAAAATTTCTGCGGGTCAAATTTAGCCAGAAGGACAGGGTGTTCTGTAAGTGCCGCATTATTTACAATGGAATTCCGATAAAATGGAAGCAAATGTATCGTACCATAGACCTGCGGTTTTCCCGGAAGCAACCGACTTCCGGGAAAGTTCCTGTCTTTCGGCACGGGACATTACGGATATTTGGTCCGATTATTTTGATCGTTTTTTACCATACCATCCCCTGTTTTTTGCAGATATTCTTAATGTTTCAGGGGATAAAAGACGCCCGGAACATCTACCGCCGACAGGACCTTCGCAAGATTTTTCAGGTATTTTTTATCTATTTGAATTTGAAATAACCATGTTGAATTATCCGGCGCCGGCCTGTTATACTAAAACCATGGCCCCGAGAAAAATGCCCATCGGTATCCAGGATTTTGAAGATATTCGTACCAATGGTTACGTGTATGTGGATAAGACCGCCTACGTGTACCGGCTGGCATCTGAGACCACCCCCTATTTTCTGACCCGGCCCTGCGGACCCTGGGGGAGTGGAGAACGGAACCGGGGTGAGTTCCGGTGAAATTCCGCTGTGAGCCTGGGGCGTCCTTCGCTCCTTTGCTATCCCAGCAAAGCGAGGATTTCCCGGATATTCTTCTTCCCAAAACTCACGATGTGGTCATTGATAACCAGGCAGGGTACGCTCATCACCTTGTACTGCTCCCGAAGTTCAGGGAAATGGTTGAGGTCGTAGGCCTCCGCGGTGAACCGGGGATTTTCCGTTGCCATACGCTGGGCCGCCATCACCAGTTCCGGACACATGGTACAGGTGAGGGAGACCAGAATCTTCATGGAAACCGGACCTTGGACGGCCTTTAGGGCTTCCGTAATCTCCGTGTCCAGGACTTGTCCGGGGCCCGCGGCGTTGTACAAGCCGACAATAAAGGAATTAAACTCATGCCCCCCCGGTACGCCGTGGAAGGCGATACCCCGGTAGGTTCCGTCCTCCAGGTAGAGCCCTGCCCAGGGGGTGTCTTTGCCGGAAGACTCAAGGGAAAGTATGTCCAGGCGGAGTTTATCCGTCATGCCGGCCAACTCTTCCATAAAACGGCGGAGTTCCTCCGATACGGGGCGCTCGTCCAGGCCAAGGCGCAGCACCAGGGGGCGGGCCATTTTTGTAAATACCCCTTCAAGCTGCGCCTTGATTTCCGGTGTAAAAAAGCCCCCTTCCGCCCCCTTCCCGCTGTCCGCTCCCTGGGGCAGGCGGGTTACCGGCGGGACCGGGTGAAGGCCGGTGGCTTCCTGCATAGCCCGGGCGTATTTTTCCAGGGCTGCGGCGGCTTTTGCCCCGTCCCCCACGGCGGTGGCCACCTGGCGCAGATTTTTTACGCATACGTCCCCCGCGGCGTAAAGCCCCGCTACGCCGGTCTTCTGATCCCCGTCGATGATGACGTAGCCCCGCTCGTCCAGGACCCCCAGGTTCCTGACCAGTTCGACGGCGGGCTCATAGCCGGCAAACACAAAGACCCCGAAAGAAGCTCCGTCCGGCGGACGGTATTCAATGGTTTCCCCGGTTTTGGTGTTGCGCCAGCGGGCGTAACTCAGGGCCGTATCGCCCCCCACTTCTTCCAGTTCAGTGTTGGTAAGGACCGTGATTTTTTCGTGGGAACGGGCCGCGTCCGCCGCGGAAGCGGCGCAGGAAAAATCATTCCCCCGGATAAGAATGGTAACATGACGGGCATAGCGGGTTAAAAAGACCGCCTCTTCCGCCGCGGCAAAACCGCCGCCCACCACGATAATATCGAGGCCGGTAAAAAATTCACCGTCACAGGTGGCGCAGTAGGCTACCCCCCGGCCTTTAAAAGCCTCCTCCCCCGTAAACCCAATCTTCCGTGGACGGGCCCCTGAGGCAAGAAGAACCCCAAAAGCCCGAAAGGGCCCCCGGGAAGTCCTGACGGTTTTGATTGCACCCTCAAGGTCCAGGCTTTCCACCCCGGCCAGGAGGAATTCCGCGCCGAAGCTCTGGGCCTGCCCCCGCATGGTTTCGGTGAGGGCCGTACCGCTGGTCCGTTCTACGCCGGGGTAGTTAACCACCTCGGCGGTGATGGTGATCTGCCCGCCAAAGCGGTCTTTCTCTACTACCAGCACCCGGTAACGGGCGCGGGCAAGGTACAGGGCGGCGGTTAGCCCCGCGGGGCCGCCGCCTATCACTATTGCATCGTAAAGCGTCTCTTGTTCCATGGGCTTAATCCTGTTTTTTGCGAGCGTGGCAGCCCCGGGGCTGCGGTTTACAAAATACCCACCAGGTCGAGGCTGGGTTTCAGCGTCTCGGCGCCGGGTTTCCATTTGGCGGGGCAAACCTGGTCGCCGTGTTCGGCTACGAACTGGGACGCCTGGACCCGGCGGAAGATCTCATCGGCGTTACGCCCCACATTATCCGCGACAACCTCGTAGGCCACGATTTTGCCCTGGGGGTTTATGATAAAGTCTCCCCGGTCGGCCAGACCGTTGGCCTCGATCATCACCCCAAAATCCCGGGCCAGGGCGCCGGTGGGATCCGCCAGCATGGGATACCGGATCTTCCGGATGGTTTTGGAAACATCATGCCAGGCCTTATGGACAAAGTGGGTGTCACAGGAAACCGAATAGATCTCGCAGCCGATGGCTTTAAAATCGTCGTATTTATCTGCCAAATCCTCCAACTCGGTGGGACAGACAAAGGTAAAGTCCGCTGGATAAAAGAAAAAGAGGCTCCATTTACCCAGGATATCGGCTTTGGTTACGGTTTTGATCGCCTTGTCCTGAAAAGCCTGTACGGAAAAATCACCGACTTCTTTCTGAATTAAAGACATAATACGTATCTCCCTATTTTATAAGTATGGTTATTATAAGTTAGTTTAAACTAACTATAAGGTTAATATACATCAAGAACAAACCGGGGTCAAGCGTTTTTCGGTTAAACTGGAAGGCCAAGGCTATTTTTTCCACGGAACCCCGGAACAAAACCGGATTCTCCCGCTTCCGCGGACGGGGAATGAACCTCCGCGGAGTAGCACGCGGCCCTGCGGTCCGGAGCGGTATCTTAAACGGCGCTTTATTTCAATGAACGTTCCTTCGATTCGAATAAGGTTT
Organism: Spirochaetaceae bacterium; assembly: GCA_031278575.1. GTDB lineage: Bacteria > Spirochaetota > Spirochaetia > Treponematales > Breznakiellaceae > JAIRMO01. The sequence goes on from JAITKD010000102.1 coordinate 5,449, forward strand.
TTAAAGGGGAGGCTTCCCCCTGTTTTTTACCCGGAAACTCATCGGGAGCCTTCTTGCCGCATCTTTGCCTTGAGGGTTTCCAGGGCGGCGTCGGCGCGGATATTCTCCCATGCTTCGGCGGTTTTACGGGCCCCTTCCCCGGTTTCCCCGGGGGTATTACCCAGGGCCAGTACAAGTTCCTGTTCCAGGAGGTCCGGATCAATACTCCGTTCCCGGGCGGCAAGGCCGGGAAGCTGCCGGCGCAACCCCGCTATCCCCTGGGTTAAGTCCTCGATTTCCCCGGCCAGGGCGGCCCGTTCCGCCTCAAATTTACGGACCTCCTTTTCCGCTTCCAGGGACAGCGCCTCATCCCCTCGGGAACGGGACAATTCCACCCGGTCCTTCCATTTTGCCAGTTCCCCTTCCGTTTCTTCGAGCTTTTTTTTCGTCAGTTTCAGGGTGATACTATAATGGTAGATATATTCCTTTGCTCCGGCGGCATCCATACCCATAAGATTATCCGCCTTCGGCTTTGTCTGATCCATGATTCAGTATATTGAGGCTGTTTCAAAATGTCAAATTTTGAAACAGGCCCTGTTAAAAAAAACACGGTAAAAAAAATAAAAAAACCGAAAATATAATAGGGTTGTTTCAAAACCGCAGGGTTTGAACAATATTTCAAAAATACCGCAATTTCGGGACCGTGAACCAAAGGTTCGGCGGACTACAGTTTACCGTTCGTTGGTGAAAAGTTGCGAAACTGGTAAAAGAACCAGAGGAATGATATGACCACGTGTAGAATCAAAGCATTATTATGGATAATCGCCTTTTTTATCGGCTGTCTTTTTTCGGCCCGGACGGAAGAACTGACCCGGCAAACCGTTTCAGGGGCCGGGCCGGCAGTACTTTCCATGGGGGACCGGGGGGCCTACAAAATTGTAGAACGGTCCGACTGGTCCCGGTATGACAACGGACAATATGTGGGGCATGTGTACCGGGAAGTCCGGGCATCCATTCTCCCGGGAACGAACCGGGATGTCCGGACCCGTACTGCCGCTTCAGGCACCCGCTGGTACCGGGGGAATTTTTTTGTCCTTGAGGAAACCCTCCGGGACATGCGGCAGAGCGCCCAAGCGGTGGACGTAGTGATCCCCGTCAGCTTTGGGATAAACGAGAAGGGCGCCCTTAAAATTGAGGAGGATCGGGGGTTCCCCTCCCTCCGGGGTTTTCCGGTTTTCCCCGATGAGCCGGTCAAGGCAGGCGCCAAATGGACGGCTGCGGGCAGCCGGGCGGTGGACCCCCTCAACGAAGGGCAGCCCGTAGTGGTTCCCCTGACTGCGGGATATGAATACCGGGGGATCGAATTATACCGGGACATCCCGGTCCACCGGATATTCGCCAAATACGCTTCCCGGTACCACGGGGAGGGACCGGGTTTTAATCAGCTTCAGGGTACCCATAATGTGGATATTCTTATCCGGGTTTCCAACGGCCTCCCCCTGTTGATGCGGGACACCCTGGAAGAAACCTATACCTGGCCTGACGGATCTACGGTACGGTTCCGGGGGTTTACCCTGACCTTCGGCGAAGGGATCGTCCCCCTGGACCGGACTTCCCTGGCGTCTTCCCTCGGAAATTTCCTGAAATCCACCCCGGCGCCGGGTTCCTCCGGCGGCAGCCGGATACCGGAGGAAGCCATGACGGGTATCGATATCACGAATGTCGACGAGGGCCTGCGCCTTACCCTAAAGGACGCCCGTTTTTACCCGGACTCGGATGAATTTCTTCCCGTGGAGCGTCCCCGGCTGGATCGTATCGCCCAGGCCCTGCGGCAAATTCCCGGCCGGACCTTTCTGGTGGAGGGCCACACCGCCGCGGTGGGCCGTCCTTCGGGGGAAATGGAACTTTCACTGCGGCGGGCCAAACGTATGGTGGATGAGCTTATCAGCCGGGGCATCCCCCCGGAACGGTTTATGTACAAGGGCTGGGGCGGAACAAAACCCCTGGGGGACAATGCCGACGAGGCGGGCCGGGCCCGGAACCGCCGGGTAGAAATTACCATCCTCGAATGAACCGGTTTTAACATCCCGTGGCCCCCCCCATAGGATAAAAAATCATGACCGAAGGGCCCCGTTGTGTTTACACCTATTTGAGCCGGTTCCAAAACCCGGTTGACGCGAACCTTCGGTTCGATGGAACGGGCTCGTGTAAGAAGCGGTTCCAAAAACTGAAGTTTTGGGAACCGCCTTAGATGTTAGAGGGATTCATTCATCTGCCGGGGGATCACGATCATATCCCCCCGGCGCAGGGATTTCAGGAGTTCCGCTGATGCGTAATACCGGTTGCGGCCTATCATGCTGAGTTCATCACCGTAACGGAAACTATTAACCGCCCAATCGCTGGGGATAGGATCGTGGATAACAAAATAGTTCCCGTCCAGGGAATACCCCTTAATAACGATATAATGTCCTACCGAATCGTTATAATATTTTCCAAAAAGGTCCAACTCGGGGTCCGACTGGGTTATTTTAACCCCGCTGGTGTGGAAAAGGACGATGGCGATACTGCCTGAATCGATCACATCCTTGATATCCTGGACCGTCCGCAGGGGCTGGACCGAAGCGGAAGCCCCCTGATCCTTGATGACCCGGATGAGTTCTTCAAAGCTGGTGCCTCCGTCCCCGTGCCAACCTATGGCCTGGCGCACCGAAGAAACGGAAAAATATTTCCCCAAGGCCCAGCCTATGGCCATAGAAACCGATGCGGGACCGCAATTAGATTGGGTCCCGGTGTTGTATTGGGTACGGTACCAGTTGTAGGTCTCCGCGGCGATATCCGCGTGCATGGTAGGAACAGGACTGACAAAAACCGAATAATATTGTTCAACATTATCCGCTTCCCGGGCGGTGATACCGTAAAAACCGGCTTTTTTAAAACGGACTTTGGTTAAAAACCGGTCGGATTCGCTCAAGTCCAGGGGGGCCGAAGCAACGTCCGGATACCGGGAAACCTTGATTATGGTTCCATATACCACAAAATATTCATCCGGCGAGGACAGGGTGATAAATTTAGTGGTGCTGTGTTCTACCGCCGAACCCGGATGGGGTATGTCAATATACAGGGAATTTGATTTGTACACCGTCCCCGCCGCGTCCCGGGCGGTTAAACTGGCGACATAGGTTTTGGGGTTGGTATATTCGTAACTCGGATTGGGACGGAACCCCCGTTTCCCATCCCCGAAATTCCATTCAAAGGATTGGAGGGTCTCCGCGGGGGGATCCACAATAAAAAACTGTACGGTTATTCCGGAACTGCCGACATTCCCGTTATTTCTGCCCTCATAGGCGATTTTGACGCTTTTGGTAGCCGTTTTTACCGCCGCCTGGGCCCTTTTGGGCTGGGCGGCCAGTTCGAGTTCCAGGGCTTTAATGTTTTCCAGGGAGGGGATTCGGATTACGGTTCCCACCCGGATGCGGTTGACATTGGTTATTTTGTTATAATAGGCCAGGGCTTCATAGGAAATATGGTAGGTATAGGCAATCTCCGACAGGGTTTCCCCCGGACGGATATGGTATTCAATATCGGCGGATCGGTCTTCAACCTGGGTACCGGCCCCCATGGGATCATCCGGGGCCGTGTAGGTGGATAAAACCACCCACTCCTGTTCTTCCTCCGGGGGGAGTACCACCACCGAAGAAGCATAGGAATTTTCAGGATCCTCATAATAAACAGCCACATCTTGCAGGGTTGATACCAAATTTTCAGGGGGAACTTCCGGGGAAATTATGGCGAAATAAACCAGAAAAGCCGCCCCAAATAAAATCCCCCCCAAACACAGGAACAGGGCCAATTTAGGAATCAACGTTTTGTATTGAAGAAAGTCAACACCAGGCCAACGAAAACAACCGCTCCTCTTTTTTAGAGTCATAACAAAATTCCGTACCACGTCATACGTGGGTTTACCATGGGGTAAAAAAAACGACCGCCGGCGTTTTACGGGTTTCTGATGATTAAGAAATCCTTTCATCTATGTATAAACTCCAGTGTCTTAAAGATCAACACGCCTTCCCAAGTATTTAGTTGGCCTGTCTAGTACAATATCGGAATGAATTTTCATTTTCTTATAATAATCCCCATTATATTGTCCTTATTTTACATTAATTACTCCAATTTGTCCATATATAAATCATGGAACTTAAAGAAATCCCCTAAGGAAGCACTGATTAATTCAATCGAGAATTAATCAGTGCTACTTTAATGCCTCCGGCCTATTCACCCGAGGGAATATGATATACTCAGCGTATGGAAATAACCTGGGAACAACGAGACAAAACTATTCGTCTCCTCCCCAGACAACGGGGAAATGTAAATATGAGTGAGCCTATTCAAAACCCTGTTGGTGCGAACCTTTGGTTCGATGGAACAGGCAGGGGTAAGAAGCTGTTCCAAAAACTGAAATTTTGGAACAGCCGCTATTATGAAAGCATACGTCATAATACGGCATG
>JAITKD010000132.1 GCA_031278575.1 Spirochaetaceae bacterium
GCACGGAGCGCGCAAGGGATAGAAGCGGAATAAGAAATCCCCGCCCCAAGGGCGGGGATTTCTTATTAAGAGCGGATAGCCCGGTTTCCGGCGCAAAGCGCCGGAAATGCGCCCAAAAAGGGAACAAAAATTTCTATGCGTTTATCCTGAAAACAACCGGTGGACAAAGGCCATGAATAGAAATATATTTTATAGGGAGGTTTTCCCAAAACTTCAGTTTTTGGGAAAGCAACGTTAAAGGAGCGCCGATTTATTCTCGATTGAATAAATCAGTGCTTCCCTTAGATTTAGAGGTTCCTTCAAGAGGTCAAATTTTGAAGGGGGTAACCACCTTTGAGGAGTACCCGGTATGAAAAAACTGTTATATAAGAGGCTTTCCCCAAACTTCGGTTTTTGGGAAAGCAACCTTAGATTTAAATTTTTTTTATTTTTGCTTTTTGTAAGCCCCGCTTTGTGGCTTTCCGCCCAGGAAACCGAGGTAAACCGGGAAGAACTGGAGCAGAACCTTGCCCCGGTGGAGTTTATCAATTATACCGGGCCCCAGGACCGGATCGAGAGCCTGGATCAGATCCGGGGCATCGGAACCGCCCTGGGAACGGTCATCCGGGGCGGGGCGGACCAGGCCGGCTCCGCGGAACGGTATTTTGTCATCCATTCCGTATCCCCCCAGGACGGGGATAAACTCGACGCGGATATATTCGGTTTGGGAATTGACGTGGGGGTTGATCATATCCGTAACCTCCGGCTCATTATTCAAGGATATCTGGAATCCGCCTATGAATATTCCCCCCAGGATGCGGCGCTTTTGGCCGAATATGTGACCGTTTACAACGCGGTATTCCGGGGAACCGGGGATTATTTCAGCGGCCGTTATAAAATCCCGGTAATGGAAAATATACATCCCGGACGGGCGGGGATCTCCATCCGTTTTGATGAATGGCCGGGGCAGACCCTCATGCTCATACCCCTGGGAACGGGGGCTCCCGGCAGTTTAAGCGCCCTGGATACGACGATTTTGACCTCCCCGGAGGTGGTCGAAGAACTCCGCGGGGAAGACGACCGGGGTATAGCCCAGCGAAAGGAAATGGTGGATCTCAAGGAACGGGAAGCCGGGGAAGCGGAACAGCGGGCAGCCCTCCAGCGGGAGGCCATCGTCGAGGAGGAGGCCCGGATCGTCCAGGAACGGGCCGAGGCCGCCCAGGAACGGGCTGCGGCTGCCCAGGAGCGGGCGGAAATAGCCCAGGAACGGCAGCAAGCCCAACAGGCGCAAGCCGAAGGCAGGGCTGCGCCCGAAGCAACCCGGCAGGCCGAGGAACAGTTGGCCGAGCGGGAAAAGGCCCTGGATCAGCAGGAGGCCGAGGCGGCCCAACGGGAACAGGACCTGGACCGGCAGGAACAGTCCCTGGCGGAAAAAGAACAGGAAGCCCAGGCGTCGGAGGACTTTGCGGACCGGAAAATAGCCGAAGCCCAGCAGGAAAGGGCGGATATCGCCCGGGATCAGCAGGAACTCCTCAACCGTCCCCCCCAGGGGGCCGGAGCGGGCGTTGTCGGGGTACGGCTGACCGCCCCCAATTCACCCCTGGGCCGGATCGTCCGAATGGATACCGATTCCAAGGCGGAAATCAAGACCTCCGACTTAAACGCCGTAAACGCCCGGACCTTTACTTCCCTGGGGGGCAAACTCATCGCGGTTGCCGGGGAAAACCGGGGTACCGGCGCCATGCGGCTCATCGAAATTAACCCCGCTACCCTGGAAACGGACAAACAGGGGAATGATACTATCGCCCCGGACAGCCTCCTGTGGACCCGGGGGAATGACCTCTACGCCATCACCTCCGCCGGGGACGGCCTGTATCTGGGCCGGTTTAATACGGACCTGGAACTCCAGGGCCGGTCAACGGTAACGGTTCACCCCTTTGCGGCCCTAACCTTTAACGGCGATTCGATCCTGACCCAGCGGAGCGACGGTTCCCTGGTGATCCTGGACGGGGGGACCCTGGCGGAGCGATAGCCGCCCCCAGCCCCGAGTCTTCCGGCCTTTCGCCGGGGGCCGGGGCTAAATGCCGTAGATATGGGTAAACTCGTGGAGCAGTTCCAGGGCTTGGGCCTTACAGGAACCGCAGGCGGTTCCTATTTTGGTGGCCTGTTGGAGTTCCTCCCAGGTCCGGGCGCCCTGATTGAAAGCGGTTTCGATATCCTTATCGGTGATCCCCAGGCAATGGCAGATCTCCACGGTTTCTTCTTTAAGCAGCCCCGCCCTCCCCGTTTTGGCCAGGTAATCGTCTATGGCGGTCCTGAGGGCTTTGTCCCCCAAAACGGAACAGTGGATCTTGTAAGACGGCAGGCCCCCCAGCTTCTCCACCAGGTCCTGGGGTTTAATTTTGTAGGCGTCCCGTATGTTCATCCCCTTGATAATTTCGGAAAGCATACTGGTAGAAGCGATGGCGCTGGCGCAGCCATAGGTCTTCCACCGCACATCGGTGATAATATCATCCGTAATTTTGAGGAGCATCAGCATCTGATCGCCGCAGCGGATATTCCCCGTCTGCCCCCGGGCATCCGCGGGGAAACCGGATTCATCCCCCAAAAGCACGTTCCGGGGATTAGTAAAATGATCCTTTACCGTATCGGAATATAACCAATCGGACATAACCGCTCCTATACCCGCACCGATGAGATAGCCCGGAGCCGGGCGATGATAGGAGGTACGGTCTCTATAATATACCTTATATCCCCTTCGGTAATCCCCCAGCCGAGGCTGAACCGGATAGACCCATGGGCCCATTCCGGTCCCGCCCCGATAGCCATAAGTACATGGGACGGCTCAAGACTCCCGGAGGCGCAGGCGGATCCGGTAGAAACCTCTATACCCATGATATCCATAGAGAGGAGGATCGACTCCCCCTCCGCCCCGGGAAAAGAAACATTTAAGGTATTGGGTAAAACATCCCGGGGATGCCCGTTGATCCTGATATTGGGGACCCGTTCCAAAAGACCGTCCCGGAGGAGCGCCCGCAAGGGGGCGATGGTTTTCCCATAGGCATCCAGGTCCGCCAGGGCATACTCCGCGGCCTTACCAAAACCCAAAATACCGATATTGTTGTAGGTGCCCGCCCGGAAACCGTCCTCCTGGTGGCCGCCGTGGATAAGGGGGAAACGGGGGGCCTTCTCCCGGACATACAGGGCCCCGACTCCCTTGGGGCCGTAGATCTTATGGGCCGACAGGGTAAGATAATCCACCCCCAATTCATCCACCGGTACGGGGATCTTTCCCACCGCCTGGACCGCGTCGGTATGCATCCACGCGCCGGCGGCCTTGACCTTTTTGGCAATGGCGGCAATATCCTGGACGGTCCCGATTTCATTATTCGCCATCATCACCGATACCAAAAGGGTCCGTTCACTCAAGGCGTCTTCCAGGGCATCCATCTTGACTTTACCGTATTCATCCACGGGCAAAAAAGTTACCGTAAACCCCAGGGACTGTAACAACGCCGCGGAATTAAGCACGCAGGGATGTTCAATGGCGGTGGTAATAATCTCGGTTCTCCCCGACGGCAGCGCCTTCCCCGACGTATCCGATCCCAGACGCCGCATGGTTTGGAAGATCATATTGTTTGATTCGGAACCCCCGGAGGTAAAGATGATCTCCCGGGGGGACGCCCCCAAAAGACGGGCTACGGCGTTCCGGGCGTCTTCGACCCTGCCATGGGCCAGCCTCCCCGCGGTATGCATACTTGAGGCGTTTCCGAAAACTTCAAAATCCTCTATCATAGCAGCCTTGACCTCCGGTCTGAGGGGAG
>JAITKD010000161.1 GCA_031278575.1 Spirochaetaceae bacterium
TTGATTTTAACACTTGTTCATCTCCTTTAATATTAATATATATAAGAAAAACAACAAAATCAACAAAAAAGTAAATTTTTAAAAGAAAAAACGAAAAAAAATCAAAAAAATAGAAAAAAAAGGGGATGGGGGCTTGACTCACAAACGAAAAATCCTTTTTTCTATTGAGGCTGTTCCAAAGCCCGGTTGGCGCGAACCTCCGGTTCGACGGGGACGGCGCTAAATCTACGGCCGCTCTCCCAAAGCTGAAGTTTTGGGAAAGCCTCATTTTTCTACTATATATAAATACTCTTTTACGTGAATGTCCCGGTTCCGCAGATTGCGGCTCCCCCGGAAGGCGTTGTAGGGGGTTTCCAGAACCTCCACCTTTCCGGCCCCGCGGAGGATCCCCTCCATGTCCTCCCGGCTGATAAACCCCTCGGAATTAAAGGAAATGATGATGAATTTGGCCCGGATATTCCCCGCGAGATCCGCCAGGGCCCGGGGGGCGTCCCGTTTGCGGTTGTAGGCGGACCGGTTCCATTCCCGGGGGATCCCCGACACCGGGCTTATCCGGGACGGGCGCTGATAATTGAGGATCAGGTTAAGCATGAAGTAGTTGGAACCGAAGGGATGCTGATTATAGTGGGGGTCCAGATAGGCGGCGTCCACCTCCGGCGCTTCCCGGATAAGCCGGTTGGCGTCTTCCCGGTAAATACGGACGGGGCACTCAAAATTACTGAACACCGGAAAGGGCAGTTCAATATCCCCCCGGATCCGGCTGAGGGCCGCTTTCCCGGAGCCGCCGAAACACCCCCGGCCGGTCCCGCGGTCCTTGTAAAATCCCTTGAAGACCCCCGCGGTGTTGGCATGAACCGAAGCCTCCGCCAAAAGGGGGGCCAGAAAAAAGGGGCGCAGGGCCTCGTCCAGTTCCTCAATGTATTGCCGGGCCGTATCCAGGTACCGGGCGTTGCGGGGGGTGTAAAAAACCCGGTCCCGGTCCCCGATGGCCGAATCGTCCCGGGGGGCGTAGAGTTCCGCGATAAAGCCCTCCCGCAGGGGCTCTTCCCCCAGCCGGGCGCGGAGCTCCCCGTAAGCCCGCCGGAGGGCCCCCATATCCAGTTCCGAGGGGTTGGCCAGGTAACAGCGGTTGATCGTCTCCGCGTAGGCTTCCCGGTCGTTGGCGAGGAGCAGTTCCCCGTGGGCCTTAAAAAACCGGGCCGTTATCCCGGAACCGCTGAACAGGTCGAACAGGGAGAGTTTTTTTTTGTTGAGCCGGGCCTTGACCCGCTCCAGGGCCCCGCCGATAAAGGGGAGGAGGCTCCGCTTGTTCCCGATATAGGTGATGAGCTGCCGGGTAAGGTAGTCTTTGTTTTCCCCCAAAGGGCCGTCTCCGGCGTTATCCGCCTCCTGACCCCCCGCCCCCCCGCTAAAGGGGGCGTAGCGGGTTTCTTGTCCGGTATTCTTCAAAAAAAGGCTCCCGGCCGGTTGAAAAAGGCCCCGGAGGGGCGGTGAAGCCCCCCCCTTTGGGGGCTAAACTTGACCCACAAAAATTTCAAAGGGGGGTTAGTGGAATTTGTCCGGAAATTGAAATTTCCGAGCCTTTTACTAAAGCAAAACGGCCGGTCAAGCGCATATATTCTATATGAGATCATTACGGATACTCAAACAAGGGGTGTGGTACGAAATCCGTACCCGCGTCAACAACCGGGAACCGCTGTTCCGTCAGGGGACCGGCGCCGCGGGGTCTGTCCCCAATAAGGCCCTGGCGCTGTTCGCCAAGGTGTTCCGGCAGACGAAACTGCGGTTTGTCTTCGAGGTTCGCGGGCTGTGTTTGGCGGACGACTGGCTCACGTTTTATATCAAGCCCGCGGACGGGCTGGAACTTCCGGCTATCATGCAGTGGCTGAAACAGGTGTTTGCCCAACGGTACAACCGGGCGGAAGGCCGGATCGGGCATATCTGGGGAGACCGGTATGGGTCGTGGATACTGGAGGGGGAGCCGCCGCTGGAGGAGCGCGGAGCGGGGCGGGGGAATTCGGACACCGGGGTCTGACCCTGGTATAGGGATGCGGACAGCGGGGGCAGACCCCGGCATGGGGAAACGGCGATCCAAACCGCTTTTCCCCTCATATTCCCCCTTCCCCCCGTCCCCGCGCCCGGATAAACGGCGCCAATCCGCCTTTGATGCCGTATCAGCCTTCTTTTTCACCCCAAGCCGAAAACTCCCCGGGGAAAGGTCTGTCCTGAAACCGGGAAAACCTGAATTGCGGGTCACGTTTAGCCCTTTTGGGGCGGGGGCCTCACGCTTCATTCCGTACTCCTATTTGTGATTTTATGGGCCGCAGTTCCGCATCGCTTACCAGGGCGGGATCGTTGACGCCCGCGGGGAGTTCCCGGCCTTCCTCGGGTTCCACCTCCTCCTGCTCAAAGCCGTCCCCGGCGGCCGGAGTTTCCGGGACGGAACCGGCCCCGTCGCTTTCGATCCGTACCGCAATGACCTTGGTTATCCCCGATTCTTCCATGGTTACGCCGATGAGGGTTCCCGCGCCGGCAACGGTTTTTTTGTTATGGGTAATGACGATGAACTGGCTGGTCCGGCTAAATTCCCGCAGGAGCTGGATAAAACGGCCCACATTCTGCTCGTCCAGGGCCGCGTCTATTTCGTCCAGGAGGCAGAAGGGGGAGGGTTTTACCATATAGGTGGCAAAAAGCAGGGCCACGGCGGTCATGGAGCGTTCCCCCCCCGAAAGGAGGTTGATGTTTTCGAGTTTTTTGCCCGGGGGCTGGGCGTAAATTTCGATCCCCGATTCCAGCACATGGTTGGGGTCCAGGAGCCGCAGGGCCGCCTTGCCCCCCCCAAAGAGCCGGCGGAACATATTGTGGAAATTCGTCTTGATTTTGTTGTAGGTGGCCATGAACATATCCGAGGATTCCGCCCGGATTTCCGCGGTGATCCGTTCCAGGTCCTCCCTGGCCTTGGTGAGGTCGTTCAACTGGTTGGTTAAAAAGTCGTAGCGTTCCTTGGTTTCGGCAAATTCCTCCGGGGCCATGAGGTTTACCGCCCCCAGATCCCGCAGTTCTCCCCGGACCTGGCCCAGTTTCTCCCGGAATTCCGCCGCCGGGGCGGAGATGGTAAAGATCCGCTCCTCGAATTCCATAAGGTCCCGGGAATGGGTTTCCCGGAAGTTGTCCTGAATGTTTTTTATTTCCGTTTCCGACTGAACCAGTTCGAGGTGGATTTTTTCCAGGTTTTCCTGGACCTTGGCCAGTTGGGCCATCCGCTTTTTGATGGTTTCCTGTTTGCCCGCCACGTCTCCGTTCCGGCGGGTTATGTCCTTTTCCAGGGCCTCCAGGCCGGCGGTTAACTGAATGCCCCGGCGTTCCATTTCGGCGATCTCCGTTTCGGTATCGGAGATCCGTTCCCCTATTTCGTCAAACCGTTTGCGGTCCAGGAACAGTTCGTCCCGCAGGTTTTTGAGGAGCGCCTCCTGGCCGGCGAGCTCCCGGCGGATCAGCCGGGCCTGCTCCTCCGCGGCCTGGGCCTGGGTGGTCATCCGCATCCGGCTTACCCGGAGTTCCTCAAGGGTGGCCCGGTATTCGTTGATTTTGCCGCCCAGGTCCTCGTTTTCCCGGCGCAGGGCGGCGATCCGCTCCCGCCGGCCCCCGGCGTCCTCTTTGGCGGAACGGATCTTCCCGTCCAGGGCCCGTTTTTTGGTGATGATCCCCTCCGGGGCAAGGAACTCGTCGATAAAGGCGGGGGTGCTTTTCCGGTAGGCCGCAAAGAGGGCGCGGGCCTTTTCGGACAGGCCCGCCGCATCGGAGAGGGCGGCGGCCAGGCTTTCGGCGATGCGCCGCAGATCCCCCGGCGGGGGGCCGCCGGAATCCGCCCGGCCGGCGGCGTCCCCCAGGTCCCGGAGCAGGGCCTCCCTTCCCGCGAGGAGGGTCTTGAGGCGCCCCAGGGCTTCGTCCAGGGCGGCCTCGGCCTTCCGGCGTTCCGCGGCGGAATACCCCGCTTCCCGGAGCCCCGAATCCAGGGCCGCCACGATGTCGTCGGTGATCCCCTCCAGCTCCTTTTCGTACTCCCCCTGTTCCTGTTCCAGCCGCAGGATCCCCTCCTCGTTCCCCTTGACCGCGGCGTCATTTTCTCCGATCCGGGAAGCGGCAAGCCGGATGTTTTCCTCAAAGGAGGCGATGTTCGCTTCGATGTCCCGGACTTTTTTCTGAAGGTCCCGGACCACTCCGTCCTGCTCCCCGGCGTCTTCCGCGAGTTCCTCGATCTTGCCGGTTATGACCCGTTCCCGGCCTTCGTTCTGGGCGATTTTGGCCTTGCTTTCGGACCGTTGTTCCCCCAGGAGCCGGGCTTCTTTTTCCTTGGCGTTCTTTTCCACCGCCAGGCCGTAGATGTTTTTTTGATATTCGATGAGTTTTTCTTCCATGGAGTTTACCACGTCCATGTTTTCTTCCAGGGATCTCGTGATGGCGTCCATCTCCGCCCGGATGGCGTCCCGTTCTTTGGTTTTCTTTTCCAGCGCCTCTATCCGCTCGTCCCGGTCGTATTTAAACTGTTTGAGCCGCAGGAGCTGAATGTCCAACTCATATTGAAAAACCATCTCCCGCAGGGACCGGTATTTCAGGGTTTTGTCCGCCTGAACCTTGAGGGTGTCGTAGGAACGTTTCACTTCCCCTAAAATGCCCTCAACCTGGCGCATATTTTCCTCGGTTTTGACCAGTTTCCGTTCCGCCTCGGCGCTTTTTACCTTAAACCGGGTGATTCCCGCGGCCTCTTCAAACAAATACCGCCGTTCATCAGGCTTGGATGACAAAATCTGGTCGATTTTACCCTGTTCCATCACCGAATAGGCCGCCTTGCCCACCCCGGTATCCCAAAAAAGCTCCCGGACCTCCTTGAGGCGCACCGGCTGGGAGTTGATGTAATATTCGCTTTCGCCGGACCGGTATAACCGCCGCTTGATCTGAACCTCGCTCACCTCCAGGGGGAGCAGCCCCGCCTCATTCGCCAGGGTCAGGGTTACTTCCGCCACGTTCAGGGGTTTGCGGTTTTCGGTGCCGTTGAAGATCACGTCCTCCATTTTTTCCGCCCGCATGGCCCGGGACGCCTGTTCCCCCAGCACCCACTTTATCGCATCCACCACGTTGGACTTTCCGCAGCCGTTGGGCCCCAAAAGCGCGGTGATCCCGTCGGCAAATTCCACCCGGGTCCTGTCGGCAAAGGACTTAAAACCAAATATTTCAAGATTTTTCAGAAACAAGGGCAACTCCGTCAAGCCGTTTCCGGCGCTCATTTGTATCTTAGTATAGTTTACCATTC
>JAITKD010000180.1 GCA_031278575.1 Spirochaetaceae bacterium
AGGCCGGGACATAGGTTACGAGGAGTACCACCGCCAGTTGGATAAGGAGAAAGGGAAAAACATAACGGCAGATATCCACAAAAGGTTTTTTGAACCGGTAACTTGCCAGAAAAAGGTTGAGCCCCACCGGTGGGGTAAGGAACCCTACTTCCAGGTTGGTGATGAAGATGATCCCCAGATGTACCGGATCGATCCCGTAGGCCATACCCAAGGGGGTTATCAGAGGTAAAACGATGAGGATCGCGGAGAAGATGTCCATAAGACACCCCACCACGAGGAGGCTCAGGTTGAGGAGCAGGAGAAAGACGAATTTGGAGCCGATGGTCTCCAGCATCCAGTCCGCGAGGATCATGGGCATATTGGTGTCCACAATATAAAAAGACAGGGACTGGGACAGGGCCAGGATGGCCAGGACCCCGCCGATAATGGGAACCGATTTGAGGAACACCCCGGGAACCTGGGACAGGGCAATGTCCCGGTGAATAAGCGCCTCGGTGATAAAAATATAGATTACCGCGACCCCGCCGATTTCCACCAGGGAGAGGAAACCCGTAAAATAACTGGCCACCAGAAAAAAGGGAAGGATAATCTCCAAAGCGGATCCCTTGAGGGATCGGAGGGCCCTTTTGAGGTTAAAGGGTTCCACCGGGATTTTAACCTTGATCGATGCGAAAATTCCGAAGCCGATTACCACGGCAACCAGGACTATGCCGGGGATAAGGCCCCCTAAAAACATATGGAAAACATTGATCTGGGCCATAGCCCCCACCAGGATCAGGGGGAGGCTGGGGGGAAAAAGAAGGCCGATACTCCCCACCGAGGTAAGGAGGCCGATGGAGAATTTTTCCGGGTATTCAACATGCTCCGAGAGAATGCTGAAGAGGATCCCCCCCAAGGCCAGGATCGTCACTCCCGATGCGCCGGTAAAGGAGGTGAAGAAGGCGCAGATGATCACCGTGGCGATGATCATCCCCCCGGGAAGCCAGGAAAAAAGACTGCGGAAGGTTTCTACCAATCGTATTCCCGCCTTACTTTCAGAAAGGAAAAAACCTACCAGGGTAAAAAGCGGAATGGCGATGATGTTGTCATTGGTCAGGGCCGAATAAATATCGGTAGCCACCGTATCCACTTGACTCCCCGCGGCTTGCAGTAAAATGAGGACCAGTCCCCCCATGATCACAAAGAGGGGAGTTCCCGCCAGGGCGGCGAGGAGGAGGAAGATCACCGCCGGAACTTTAAGATACCCGGCCCCCAGATAAAAAAGATCCGACAGATCATAGGCCCAGGGGGGAAGATCAAATTCCCAGATAAATTTTGCTATGGACGGAAAGGACGCCAGCGTCCCCAGCAGGATGGCGAGCAGGGGAAAAATCCGCTTCCGGCCGGAAAGTCCGGTCCGCCGGGCAAAACGGGAAGCGATAACCCCGTATCCCAGGGGGATGATCAGGGCAAAGAGGCGATCCGGGATAAACCCGATCATCCTCCCGGAAAGGCCGATTCTGATAAACGCCGGGGCGGTCCAGGCGATAACCGTCACCACAAAAGCGGAGAGGAGGTTGGTAAAGACCCGAAGCCGGCGTTTGAGCCCCTCCCCGGAAAAATACTGAACCAGGGCAATGGAGAGGTGTTCCTCATTCCGGGTGGCGGCCATCCCCGAGAGCATCCCCACCCAGAGGAGCAGGTGGATCATAAGCTGGGAAGATCCGCTGATACCGGTCTTAAAAAAGATCCGCGCCGCCGCCTCGGTTACGGGAAGCAGGGTCAAAAAAACCAGAGAAAGGACACAGAGCCCGTTTTCAGCCGAGTAAAGGATACCGGCCCTTGGCTCTCTTTTCTGAACTTCCCCTGAACCGGTCATGGATGCCGGCCCCGGTAATCCTGGAGTATGCCCTGGATCCGCTCGTACATTTCCCGGTGAAAAACATTCCGGTTAACCAGATCCGGAATATAGCGGGTTATTTCCCGGTACCATTCCTGTTCCTGCTGGGGACTTGCCTGGTTTATGCTCACTCCGTTTTGCCGCATCGTGGCTATGGCCTCTTCCTCCCCCCGCTGAAAGGAATTTTCAATTTCCGCCCCCGCCTGCCTGACGATTTCCCGCAGGGGCTCCTGGTATTGAGGGGGTATTCGGGCCCAGGCGGTTTTACTCATCAGCACCCCCCCCATAAAGGGAGCCAGGTTGACGGTACTCATGTGTTTGGCGACCCGGTAAAGCTGAAAGGCGGAAACGGAAATAGGGCTTTGATAAATCGCGTCAATCATACCGCTGTTGAGCCGTTGCGCCACATCGGTCGTAGCTACCCGGACCATCTGGAACCCCATGGTCCTAAAGGCATCTATGATTTCCTGCTCATCCGGATTGGTCCCCACTTTAAGGCGTCTCAGATCATCGGGAGTATATACCGGGCTCCGGGAAAAAATTTTGACCCAACCCGCTTTGACTAAAACCATGTTGATATACCCCGCTTCTTCAATCCGGGAATTGAAGATGGGCCGTACCTCCTGTAAGACCGCATCCAGTTCAGCATTGTTCCGGATAAGAAAAGGAATACTTAGGGCCATAACTTCCGGGGTTACCGAATTGAGGGCGATGCTGGTGAAAATCGCCGCCTGGATTTTATCCTGCCGGAGTTTCATCAGGTAATCCCCCTCGGAACCGGGGTACTGATGGAGGATATGGAGATTGACTTCCCCATTGGTGGTCCGGCTCCACTCGGCGGCTATCCGATCCAGGGTCCTTCCCCAGGGGGAATTCCGCGGGAGGGAGGATGCCAGGTTGATGGTGAGCTTCCGCTGCCGCTGTCCGTAAAGAACATGGGGGGACGCGATCAAAAACAACAGGGTAAGGATGATGAGGGAGCAAGGGGCCAATTTCTTACCTATCATGTCATACTCCTTTGCGAGTCGAACCGGTTTTACAATCTAATGAGAAGGCCGCTTTCCATACCCCGGTTCTTCATTTTTTTAAGACGCTTCCATTAATATTCATCGCTGATCCATGCTTCACCGTCATCAATATCGATAAAATAATCGGAAGCCGTATCCAGCAGGCTTTGGGCTTTTCGCTGGGCAATGATGTTCATCAATCGGCTGCCGGGATCGGCATCCACATCCAAAGCCAGGGCCTTTTCCAAATACGCTTTAAAGGTATCATAATCCTGGGCGGGGATCGAGACCGCCTGGGCATAGGAGACATAGGGTCCCGCCAAAAGGCCCCGGGATTTTTCCAGGGCCCGGTTGAAATGGGCCGCTGCCCGGGTTTTATCTCCCCCCATGGATTCGGGCAGGGAAGAAAGGGCGAGGATATAAAATTCGTCCAGGGCGCCGTTGTTAAAATCAGGATCCAGGGCATAGGCCCGGTCTATGAGGAACATCAGATCCGGCACCCGGCGGCCCAGGGTGAGGTCAAAGGGATCCAGGGAATAGGCGGAGAGGTATCCCGCGGCGGTCCAGTAGAGGAGGGGGACGTCGGCCTTTTTCATCCGGGCCAGGTACGGCTCCAGGGTCCCGTCGGCGGAAGACGCCCCGCTAAAGCCGGGATACTTTTTATCAATCCCTCCGTAGAGGATGTCCGCCCCCCGGAGGTAGAATTTTTTTGCCCGTTCCAGGGCGGCCAGCCGTTTTTCATACTCGGTAACGGGTAAAAAATCCGCCGGTCCCTGGATAAAGGCATTGGCGTACATGATAAAAAGGGAGCCGGTGGTAAGGATCAACCCCTCGTGCCCCGGATTGGAGGACAAAAGGGTTTCATACATTTTTATCGCAAAGGGCAGGGCGTCCCCCACCAGTTCGGGATCCGGGTCTCCGGTAAAAACGGTGTTACTCCCCTCGCCGGTTAAGGCATTGGATACCGCCCGGATCGCCATTTTGTTGATCGAACAGGCGGAACATAATACCAGAACCGCAAAAAAAACTCCCCAAACCGGTATAAAACGAGACTTCATCTTCCCTCCTCATCTAAAAACGTATTAATCCCCAATTACCCGGCGTATGTCCCTGTTAATGGCTTCCAGTTTCCGTTCCGCCTCGGCTTTAGCCGCCGGGAGCCCGCCGCCGCCCACTTCGGCGCGGCAGCTGGCGTAGAATTTAATTTTAGGTTCGGTCCCGCTGGGCCGGGCGCTGACCACGGTCCCGTCTTCAAGATAAAACTGGAGGACATCGCTTTTGGGGAGATCCACCGGTTCCCTCCGGGCCGGATCCTGGGGGTATTTCCACACCGATTCCTGGATGTCCCGGACTTTTTCTACCCCGATATCCCCCAGGGTTTTTGGGGGATGTTTCCGGTATTCGTCCATAATCCCCTCCATGATTGCCGGCCCCTCGGGGCCCTGGAAATACTTGGATATCCCCAACTCCTGCCAGTACCCGTGGGCCTGGTAAAGTTCATCCAGCCGTTCCGGAAGGCTTTTCCCTTTACTACGCCAGTAGAGGGTCATTTCCGCGGTAAGGGCGGCGGCGGAAATACCGTCCTTGTCCCGAACTTCGTCCTCTACCAGATACCCGTAACTTTCTTCGGTACCGAACACAAAGGTTTTTCCCTTGCCGTCGCTTTCACAACGACCCATAATATCGGCGATCCACTTAAACCCCGTCAGGCATTCCCTGCACTCCACCCCGTAGGACGCGGCCACCCGCTTCTGCATCCCCGTGGTAACGATGGTGTTCACCATTACCGGTTTGGCCGGCATCTTCCCCGCCTCTTTCAGGGAAAGGAAGATATAATCCGCCAGAAGCGATCCCATTTGGTTTCCCGTTACCAGGGTATAGGCCCCTCCCGGGCCGTCCTTGCCGGGGACGGCAATACCAAAACGATCCGCATCGGGATCGGTGGCCATCACCACATCGGCCTTTTCCTTTTTTCCCAGTTTGATCGCCATGTCCAGGGCCGCCGCTTCTTCGGGGTTGGGGAAGGCCACCGTGGGGAAGTCCCCGTTCCCCTCCCGCTGTTCCGGGACGGTGATCACCCTCAAGCCCAGGCTTCCCAGGACCGCTTCCACATGGAACGCCCCGGTTCCGTGGAGGGGAGTATAAACAATCTTTACTTCCCCCGCCCTGGCCTTGATCAGATCCGGCCGGAAGAGGCGGCTTTTTACCATGGTCTGATAGGGTCCGTCGATTTCCTTATCAATAATAACCAGGAGTTTTTTGTCCAGGGCTTCCTCCCGGCTCATTTCCCGGATCTCCCTTACGGCATTCACCTCGTCGATGATCCCGGTGTCGTGGGGGGGAATCACCTGGGCGCCGTTGTTCCAGTAGGCCTTATACCCGTTGTATTGGGGGGGGTTGTGGCTGGCGGTAACGACGATCCCCGTATCGCAGCCCAGGTACCGGATGGCAAAGGATAGTTCCGGGGTAGGCCTGAGGGAGGAAAAGAGGTAGGCCCTTATCCCGTTGGCGGCGAAGACAAGCGCCGCGGCTTCGGCGAATTCCGCCGAATAATGACGGCTGTCAAAGGCGATAGCCGCGGAAAGCCCTCCGGCGGTTTTGAGGTTCCCCTGGGCGGCCTTTTCCGGAAAGGCTTTTTTCAGGTAAGCCGCCAGCCCCTGGGTGGCGCTTTTGACCACCAGGGGATTCATCCGGTTATACCCCCCGCCGATAAGTCCCCGCAGGCCGCCGGTACCGAATTCCAGATTCCGGTAGAACCGGTCCTCCAACTCCTTTAAATCTTCTTTAATAAGGAGCGCTTCTATCTCAGCCCTAAAATGTTTGTCCTGCTCCTGGGCAATATACCCCTTTGCTTGGGCAATAAGGGCGTTTTTATCCATAAAAAAATACCTCCGGTACTGGTATAAATTCAGTATAGCCATCGGTCCGCCTGGATGCAAGGGGGCCGGGCTCTTGCGTTAATCGCCTCTTTTTGGTAAGCTTAAATTATAGATGAGCTGGTTTCAGAACCGGTTGAGCCCCAAATTAGACCAGCCCGTTTTTTCTTAACCCAAGAAGGTCGTTTCAAAATTTGTTATTTTGAAACCGCCATAGATAACCTGATTTTTGTTTTTTAAGCGGAAATCGGTTTAATTTTATGAGGAGGCGCTATGACTATAGCCGAAATGTTGGAGCAAAGCGGCGTTCTTACCCTGCTCGGCATGGGAATTGTGTTTGGTTTTTTGGTTATTCTGATTGTTTGTGTAAGTCTGGTAGGAAAAGTCATCCATGCCCTGGGGGCGGATAAAGATGTGGGGAACCCGGTTAAGACGGGGCCTGCACCGGGCGGAACGGCAAATGCCGGGAATGCGGCGGTAACCGCGGCTATTTCGGCGGCGGTTACTGAATACCGCAAAACAAATCAATAATTAAGGAAATAGAAAGATGCCTAAAGTTAAACTTACCGATTTGGTATTGCGGGATGCCCATCAGTCCCTGTTTGCTACCCGGATGGTTACCGCCGATATGCTGCCGGCCTGTGAAAAGTTGAATAAGGTGGGTTTTTTCGCCCTGGAAGCCTGGGGAGGGGCTACCTTTGATTCCTGTATCCGGTTTTTAAACGAAGACCCTTGGGAGCGGCTTAAAAAACTCAAAGCCGCCCTGCCCAATACCAAGATCATGATGCTCCTTCGGGGGCAGAACCTCCTGGGTTACCGCCATTACGCGGACGATGTGGTGGCTAAATTCGTGGAAACCGCCGCCAAAGACGGGGTCGATGTGTTCCGTATCTTCGACGCGGTGAACGATCCCCGGAATTTCGAGGCCGCCACCGCGGCGGCAAAAAAAACCGGTAAACACATCCAGGCGGCTATTTCCTATGCCACGACCCCCTTTCATACCATAGAAAAGTACGTGGAATTAGCCAAGGAATACGCCGGAATCGGCGCCGATTCCCTTTGTATCAAGGATATGTCCGGCCTCCTCAAGCCCTATGACGCCTACGAACTGGTAAAGGCCATCAAAAAAGCGGTGGATCTCCCCATGGAGATCCACTCCCACGCCACTACCGGGATGTCCGTGGCGACCCTTACCAAGTCCGCCGAGGCGGGGGCGGATATTCTGGATACGGTCATATCTTCCCTTTCTATGGGTACCAGCCACAGCCCCACGGAAACCATGGTGGAAATTTTCCGGGGTACCGAATACGATACGGGCCTGGATATCAACTTGCTTCTGGAAATCGCCATGTATTTCCGGGAGGTGCGGAAAAACTATAAAAAATTCGAGTCCAGCTTCCTGGGCGCCGATACCCGGATCCTCGTTTCCCAGGTTCCCGGGGGGATGCTCTCCAATCTGGAAAGTCAGCTTAAGGAGCAGGGGGCGTCCGATAAGATCGACGCGGTCCTCAAGGAAATCGCCGTGGTCCAGAAGGACTTTGGATATCCGCCCCTGGTGACCCCCACCAGCCAGATCGTGGGAACCCAGGCGGTGTTTAACGTGTTGTTCGGCCGGTACAACCGGCTTTCCGGGGAATCCATGGACCTTTTGGTGGGTAAATACGGCGCCTGCCCGGCCCCCAAAAACGCCGAAGTGGTGAAAAAGGCCCTGGAGGCCCTCAAAATGGAAAAGGAGATCACCCACCGCCCGGCGGATGATATTCCCAATGAATACGAAAAACTCGAAGGGGAAACCAAAAAGCTCCTGGGGGCCGATACGGTGAGTGTCGAGGACGTGTTGACCTACGCCATGTTCCCCAAGGTTGCCCCGGATTTCTTCAAAAAACGTTCCCAGGGACCGGTGGTCTTTAAGCCCGAAGCCGAAGCGCCCAAAGCGGCGGCCCCGGCGGCTCCCGGGCAGGCTGCCCGGTACACGGTGAATGTAAACGGGGCCAATTACAACGTGGTGGTTGCCCCCGCGGGGACCGTAGCGGTTGCCCCGGCTCCGGGCGGGGCGGCTCCCGGGAGCGGCGCCCCGGCGGCGGCTTCCGGCGGCGGCCAGGTCATCCCCGCTCCGGTAGCGGGGACGATCCTCCGCTACGCCGTGGATGAGGGCGCGGAGGTCAACGCCGGTCAGACGGTGCTGATCATCGAGTCCATGAAAATGGAACTGGAGATCAAGGCCACCGCCGCGGGGAAGATCCGCTTCCTCGTCCCCACGGGAACCCAGGTGGCCGCCCAGCAGCCGGTGGCGGAACTCGGCGGTGTCCCGGGGGCGGTCCCGGCGCCCGCACCCGCCGCGCCCGCGGTTCCGGCGGAAGCGGCCGCTCCGGCTGCTTCCGGAGGGGGTACGGCGGTTCCCGCGCCGGTAGCGGGAACCATCCTCCGTTACGCGGTGAACGAGGGGGCCCAGGTTGCCTCGGGAGAAACCATCGTCATCATCGAGTCCATGAAAATGGAACTGGAGATCAAAGCCACCGCCGCGGGTACGGTACATTTCCTGGTCCCCACGGGAACCCAGGTTGCCTCCCAACAGCCAATCGCTGAAATAGGATAAAATCTCCTGGTTTTATCCCGTTTCGCGGGAGTTTTTTTGAGGAAGAATTCTATAAACTAAGACAGGACGGTATTATGTCAAATATGAAAAAGAATCCGGTACTGATTACCAAAATATGTTTGCTCCTGGTAATAGGCGCCTTTGTATTTTCCTTTTTGCCCCGGGTTGGGGCCCAATCGGCCGCCGGGGAAAACAATCTCCCCTCGATCTACAACCTGAACGGGATAATTCCCAACAGCGCGGATCTTCCCCGGGTGTCCATCGGCAGCTTCATCCGCAATATCGCGGAAACCACCGGCCTTTTTGCCTTTGCCACCGACAAGGTGGAAAAGGAGACCACCCTGGTTGACAGCGCCACGGGGAAAAACAAAACCACCACGGTTTTTGGCTGGCAGGAACTGCTTATGGTGGCGGTGGGTTTTCTCATCATTTACCTGGGGGCGGTGAAGGGCTTTGAGCCCCTGCTCCTCATCCCCATCGGTTTCGGGACGGCTTTCGTGAACATCCCCTTTGCCGGTATGGGGGCCCCGCCGCACGGGTTCCTCCATATCATTTACGAAAGCGGGGTGGGGAACGAATTTTTCCCCCTGATTATTTTTATGGGCATAGGGGCCATGACCGATTTCGGCCCCCTGATTGCCAACCCCAAAACCGCCATTCTGGGCGCGGCGGCCCAGTTCGGCGTATTCGGCACCCTTTTTGGTATCGCCGTGGCCAACTACCTGCCGGGGGTGGCCTTTAACCTCAAGGAAGCCTGCTCGGTGGCGATTATCGGCGGCGCCGACGGCCCCACCACGATCTACATCGCCGCCAAACTGGCCCCCCAACTGCTGGCCACGGTGGCGGTGGCGGCCTATTCCTACATGGCCCTGGTCCCCATGATCCAGCCGCCCATCATGAAGCTCCTCACCACCAAACATGAACGGCTCATCAGGATGAAACAGCTCCGGCCCGTTTCCAAGGTGGAAAAAGTCGCCTTCCCCATCGTGGTGTTTTCGCTTTCCATCCTGTTGATCCCCTCGGCGGCGCCCCTCATCGGCTGCCTCATGTTCGGGAACTTTATCCGGGAGTGCGGGGCGGTGGAGCGCCTCAGCAAAACCCTCCAGAACGAGCTTATCAACATCGTGTCCATCTTCCTTTCCCTGGGGGTGGGCAGCCAGATGACCCCGGAAAAATTCCTCAACCCCTCGTCCCTCATCATCGTGGTTATGGGCCTCTTGGCCTTTTCCATCGCCACCGCTACGGGGATTCTCGTGGCCAAGTTTATGAACCTCTTCCTCAAGGAGAAGATCAACCCCCTCATCGGTTCCGCCGGGGTTTCGGCGGTGCCCATGGCCGCCCGGGTTTCCAACAAGGTGGGCCTGGAATACGATCCGGG
>JAITKD010000239.1 GCA_031278575.1 Spirochaetaceae bacterium
TGCCGATACCTTCCCCCATGGGCATCATAGCCATATCCGCCCCCAGGGTAAAAAAACCCATTCCAATGATCAGAAGGGATGCGCCGGCCAGAAACATCAGGATGGTCCCGGTGGGCATGGGAACCAGGAGGACACTCGCTATAAGAACAATCGCCGTGATGGGGAGCACCGACGAAAAGGCTTCCATTATCTTTGCTTTTAATATCTTGTTCATTAAAATCCCAGGTTAAGTGTAATGACAAACGGAAGAAATTGCAACACGCGGTACGAATTGCCCAGGATAAACACATAGGAATCTTTGTTCCCTCTTTTTGGGCGCATTTCCGGCACTTTACGCCGGAAACCGGGCTATCCGGGCTTCTATCCCTTGCGCGTTCCGTGCGGGAGCCTTTTTTTTCTATTATGACAACGGTAAACAGGCTGTATACGATTCTATGCGTTTATCCTGCGAATTGCCTCATAAAAAATCTTACCGAAAAGCGGCCATGCATCAAAGTAAAATTCTAACCCCAATAAAGTCCTCCGGGGAGGGGCCGGAGGACAGAATGGGGTTTACGATGAAGGAAAAACAGACGTTGACCAGGGAGTACGCTCCACAGTATCGACAAGCAGACCGGAAAAAGAAAAGCGGTACGAAACCGGGAACACTTCTGAAAAAACATATCCCCGTCCGAACCCATTACCCCGGGAACGAGCGGAAACGGGCGCAGGCATTACTGGCCGACGACAACTATACCGATGAGATGATAGCCGGCCGGGTGGGGATGCACTGCCGTGGATTAGAGCAGCCGCGCGAACGATTGGTGGAAGAGGGATTTGAAGTAACCGTGAAAGGCAAACCCCGGGGACACCGGCCGCGGGCGCTCCCAGGGGAAGACGAGGCGCGGCTTATCGCGCTGGTGTGCGGACCAAAACCGGAAGGAAGAAGCCAGGAGATACAGTATACGCCGAAGCATAGAAGTTGGCTGAACAGGGCGGAGATAGAAATAAACGTGCTGGGTCAATCAGTGGTTGTCAAAAAGAATACCGCCTTTATCCACTATTGGTATAGTTTTAGTTGCTACGGCCTGCTAGCTTTCTTCTTTTATTATTTCTATTTTAATACCGTCGTTCTGATCCGGCTCGTCCTTTGGGGGCACGGTAACCTTGAGGATACCGTTTTTGAATACCGCCTTGACCTGATCCTGGGCGTATTTATCCAGGGGCACATAGTACTTTTGTTTTTCAAT
The DNA here is from genome assembly GCA_031278575.1 of Spirochaetaceae bacterium. GTDB lineage: Bacteria > Spirochaetota > Spirochaetia > Treponematales > Breznakiellaceae > JAIRMO01. Next base: position 1,230 of record JAITKD010000239.1, read on the forward strand.
GTCCTTGAGTTTGAGCCGGCGTTTAAAGTAGTGGACGCTTTCATCCACGGAACGGTTTATTTCGGCCCCCTCCCGGGGGGTATCGTCATTTATTTTGGCGGAAAACACCATGTAATCCCCCTGAAAGGACAGGCTGATGTCCTTTTCATCAAATCCCGCCAGGGCAAACTCAAAGATCATGCTCCGGTTCCCGGTCATATATACATTCATGGGAGGGTAGGAGTAATTGGGGTAATAGTCGATGTTTTCGTCAAAAGGCCCTTTGGGACCAAAGGGCCCCCGCCGGCCAAATCCGTCCGATCCGCCGCTGAATTCAAAATTCCGGTGAAATTCATCACTGAAATTTTGAGCGGCTTCGAAGATCTCGTCGAGGATGGTACCCAAATCCATGTACCCTTTATTGCCTTTCATAACAGGCTCCTTTGCATCCGCGGATGCGGCCGGCCTTACGGCCCGGCCGGATTAAATGGACCCTCCGAAGAGCGATCCTTTAGGCAGGATATAGTATCCTCTCTATAATATACCACGATTGGCCTTCCGGGGGGAAGCTGTTTACGGATAAAATAAACAATCCCGGCGAAAATAACAAACCCCGCGCCCCCCGCCGCGGCCCGCGGGGCCTGACTCCCGGCAGGGGAGACCCAGAGCCCCCCCAGGACATACCCCGCAATAAGGCCCAACAGGGGGGGGAGCAGGGCCGTCAGGGTCTGGGCGAGGACGGAACCGGGGGGGAACTTCGCCGCCACCCGCTGTCCTGGGGTAAGGGGGAGTTTTTCCCGGTTCAGGGCGATTACGATACCGCGGGCTCCGTTCCGCGGTTCCCCGCAGCCACAGGGCCCGCAGGCCCCGCACCCTCCACCGGCCCCGGTCCGATCCAGGTCTATGCTCACCAGATCCCCGGATATTTCCCGAACCCTGCCGGTTTTAGTCATGGGGTTCCTCTCGGGCATCTTCCTCCGGGGAACTTACCTCCGGGGTTTTTACCTCCGGCAGTGCATGACGGATCCGTTGTATGGAACGGGCCTTTCCGGTCTTGTCCAGTTCAATAAGCACCCCCTGGAGTTCGGGCCGGTCCCAGGCGTCCCGGGTCCAGTCGGGGATACCCGTCAGGTACTCGGTGATCCGTTCGGTTTTATCGGTTCCCCCCACGGAATCCAGGCTGCCGGTCCGGCCCGCATCGGTAATTACCGCGGTACCCCCGGAGAGGATCCCCTCATCGGCGGTCTGGACCCGGCTGTGGGAACCGATTACCGCCGAACAATGCCCCGCGGCAAGGGCGAAAAGGGTACGTTTTTCCGCGGTAGCCCCGGCGTGAAAATCAATAATCACCAGGGGAGTTTCCTGGCGGAGCCGTTCCAACAGGACCGGAAGGACGTAATAGGGGTTGTCGCCATGGAGTTTTCCGAACCCGTTTTGACCCAACAGTACCGCCACCCCTATTTTGTCCTTTCCGGCTTTAAAAATCCGGGAACCGACCCCGGGGGCTCCGGGATTCAGGTTGAACGGCCGCAGTACGTAGGGGATATGCTCCATGTTTTCTACCAGATCCTTTTTATAAAAACAACATTCCCCGGTGGTAAGGACATCCGCCCCCAATTTGTGTAAATAAGCCGCGTGGTTCCTGCCGAGACCGTTCCCGCCGGTGGCCCCGTCACCGCAGGTGATAACAAAATCAATGGAATTTTTCTGTTTGAGTTCGGCCAGTCCCTTTTTAAAGGCATAAACCCCGGCTTTACCGACAATTTCCGCTACATAGAGGATATGCATACTGCCGGTACTTTATTCGTTGTAATTTTGACGGAAATAATACCCCATCCGGGCGGATAATTCCGAAAGGATCCGTTCAAATTCCGCCGCCGCCCGGAAGTCCTGTAATTCCCGGCAGGTATCCCGCAAGTTGTACAGGGCGTCCTGATAAAGGGGAACCAAACTTACGGCTTTTTCAAAACAATGCCGGGCTTCTTCATAACTGCCCTCAACAAAATAGAGTACCCCCAGGTTGTTCCAGGTTTTGGGGACATCCCGGTCCCGTAACAAGGCGGCTTGGTAACATTCTTCCGCCAAATCAAATTGTTCAAGTTCGTAATGGATCAGCCCCATGGAAACCCACGCCTCGGCAAGATTGTCATCAATACAGAGGGCCCGCTGAAAACTGCTCAACGCTTCCTCATAATCACCGGTCCGCTGCTGGGCTATCCCCATATTCAGCCAGAGGAGGGGATTTTCCGGCTCCATGATCAGGGCCTTTTGAAATAAAGAAATCGCCTCATTAGGGCGGTTCGCTTCGGTCAATGCTATTCCGGAATCATTAAGAAAAGACGCCGTTTCCATTTTACCCCTCCTGGCTTAAAACTGAGCCGGTTCCAAAACCCGG
>JAITKD010000243.1 GCA_031278575.1 Spirochaetaceae bacterium
GGCGCAATCGGCGCTGCTTTAACGCAAGGTAAACAAAGTTTACCCCATTTGCGCAATGAAATGAGCAAATACATTAGGGAAACGCGATGAGCGTCAAGTTAATCAGCGTTTCCCTAAAGGGTTCCTTTGCCGGGCAGGGGCGGTGAATGCTGAAGGGAAGGGGTATTTTTTGAACCGGTGTAACCATAAAATCATTTATTTTTTTTATCAGAGAGGCTTCTTATTAATTTGAAACAGTTTCTATGAAAAAACATGGTCCGGTATGGGGAGGTTCCGATGAGGCGCGTTTTCCTAGGCGGTTTTTTGGTATGGTTATCCGCGGCGGTTTTGGCGGAGGGGACAAGCCCCAATCCTCAAGCGGCGCCCCCTTCCCTAACCCTGGAGGAGGCGGTGGAACGGGCGGTGGAACAGAGTATCAGCCTGCAAATTAACGCCATTGACCTCAAAACCGCCAAACAAGGGGCGGATACCCTCTGGGCCCAGTTTTTCCCCAGCCTTACCCTTGGGGGGGGGGTGAGTTATGACGCCAGCCCCCTGACTGAAAAAACCGCCCAATATCCATCCCGGGACCCCATTACCTATACCCTGAATTTCAGGGCGTCCATCAACCTGAATGAACGGATCTTTACCACCCTGGACGGGATCAAACTTCTGTATCAGAGCCGGCTTTTCAGTTACGAACAGGCCCGGCGGCAAATAGAAATCCAGGTAACCCGGACCTTTTACCAACTGCTCACCCAAAGGGAAAATCTTTCCATCCGGGAAGAGGTATTGAACCTGGCGGAATTACAGCTCGAAAAAAACCGTATCTCCTTTGAAAACGGTTTTATCAGCAACCTGGCCTATCTGCAAAGCCGGCTCAGCGCGGAGACGGAAAAACTCAACCTGAGCCGGGCGCAGACTGAATATTATTCCGCCCTGCGGGAATTTCTTTTGCTCCTGGGTTATGAGCAAAATACCGGGACCCGGCTGGAAGGGTCCATCGACGCGGCCCCCTTTGAAGCGGACCCGGAAGAGCTGATCCGGGAGTATCTCCCCAAACGGCCGGATATCATAAGCCAATGGCAGAAGATCGAACAACTGGAAAACAGCCGGACCCAGGCCTTCCTCAGCTCCCGGGGGCCTTCGATAAACCTCTCCGCTTCCTATGACGGGAATTATTACCGGAATTTTACCGATAATCTAAGCGGGAGCATCACCGTGGCAATCCCCCTGGACGGCTGGATTCCGGGAACCATGAAGGATCAGTCCCTCCGGTCCGCCCGGGCGGAAGTGGAAAAGGCCAAACTGGAACTAAAAAATATTGAAGATACCGCCCGGGCCGGCATCCGTTCCCTTGCGGCCCAGATCGGGGATTCCTGGGTGTGGATCGAAATATCCCGGCTCAGGGTGGAGATAGCCGAGCTGACCTATGAATTGACCGAAGAGGGTTTTCGGAACGGAACCGTGGAATTGCTCACCCTGGAAGACACCAGAAACCGCATGGCCGAAGCCAGACAGCAGCTTTTGACCGATGAATTGGCATACCAAACCATGATCCTGGACCTGGCCGCCGCCCTCAACGTGGATTGGCGGGAGTTTTCGAGGAGGGGGGAGTGAAAAAAAACCGGGCGTCCCGGGCGGTAACGGTGATTATTATTTTTTTTATGATCCTTATCGCCGCCTTAATCGTTTTTACCTATAGAAACCGGATCGTTTCACCGGGCCTTGGGGGTCAGACCCCGCCGGAGCAGAGCGGCGGGCGGCCGGGGGCGGCGCCTCCGGGGGGGGGCGGCCAGGGGGCGGCCGGCCGGAATGCCACCGCGGTACGGGTTGCCCCGGTGAGCCGGGGAACCATAGAAAAATACCTCGTGGTTAACGGGGATGTGATCATGCGGAACCAGGTTTCGATCTTTCCCGCCGTGGGGGGGAAGCTCACCGAAGTCCGGTTCCAGCCGGGGGACACGGTCCGGGCGGGCCAAACCGTAGCCATGGTAGATCCCTCCCGGCCCGGGGAAGTTTATTCCCAGAGCCCGGTGGTTTCCACCATAGGCGGGACGATCCTCCAGGTCCCGGTTAACCCCGGGGACACGGTTTCGGCCCAAACCCCCCTTTACCTGGTGGGGGACCCCGGGAGCCTCGCGGTGGAGACCTTTATCCCGGAACGGTTCGCCACCGTCATCCGCCGGGGCCTGGAAGCCGAGGCGGCCTTTGAGGCCATGAGCGGGGAGATCTTCCCCGCCTCGGTGGATGAGGTAAGCCCCATCCTGGATCCCGCCAGCAGAACCTTGAAGGTACGGCTCCGTTTTAACCGCCAGGATCCCCGGATTAAGGCGGGGATGTTTGTAACCGTGAGCCTCGTAACCGAGTCGGGTACGGATATCCCGGTCATACCCCGGGAGGCGGTGATCAACACCTACGGGTCCTGGATCGTTTTTGTGGTGGATCAAGACAACCGGGCGGAACGGCGGGAATTAACCCTGGGACTGGAAAATGAAACCTTCGTCGAAGTCAGCTCCGGGGCCGCCCTGGGGGAACGGGTGGTGATCGCGGGCCAGAATTTCTTGACCGATAAGGATCCGGTACGGATAATCAATGAGGAGGAAGGGTGAATATCCCCAAATATTCGGTAAAACGGCCGGTTACCATCGTGGTCCTCTACGCCCTGGCCATGGGGATAGCCGCCACCCTGATCCCGAACCTGGCGGTGGACCTTTTCCCCTCCACCACGAGGCCGGTGTTATCGGTGTATACCTCCTTTCCCGGGGCGGGACCCGCCGATGTGGAGCGGAACGTTACGGACCCCCTGGAAAAGGTCCTGGCCTCTTCCCAGGGGCTTACGGAAATGACCTCCAATTCTTCCTTTGAGTCCAGTTTTATCAACCTCAACTTTGCCTACGGCACCGATATGGACAAGGCCATGGCCGACGCCCAGACCCTGGTGAGCCGTCTTGCCAATTCCCTCCCCGACGGGGCGGGAAGCCCCGTGGTACGGCGCTTCGATATGTCCGCCATGCCCATCATGCGCCTCGTGGTCCGGGGGAACTACCCCCCGGATCAGCTCAGGATCTTCGCGGAAGACGAGATCCAGGCCGGGATAGAACGGATCGACGGGGTCGCCGCCGCGGAAGTTACCGGGGGAACCACCCGGATCGTCAAGGTGGCGGCGTCCCTGAACCGCCTCGCGGCTTTCAATCTGACCTTGAGCGATATCAGCGCCGCCCTGCGGGGGCAGAACATCCTCTCCTCCGGGGGCAGCCTGACCCGGGGGGTACGGGAATACCAGCTCCTCACCCGGCAGGAACTCAACGCCGTGGATCAGATAAAACGGCTCGTGGTCAAGACCGTGGCGGTCCCGCCGGGGAATTCGGCCCTGGGGCAGGAGAACCGTTCCCAGGTGGTGCGCCTGGAAGACGTGGCCGACGTGTCCCTGGCCTACAGCGACAATTCCGCCCGGGTCTACGTGAACGGCCAAAGCGGGGTCTATATCCAGGTTACCAGCGAAAGCGACAGTAACTCCGTCCAGGTGGCGAACCGGGTCCGGGACGCCCTGGAGGGGATCAACGCGGAACTTCCCCGGGGGATAACCCTGGAAGTCCTCTCGGACAACACTTCCCTCATCAACGCCACCCTGAACCAGGTCTATTCCAACGCCTTCCAGGGAGCCCTTTTGGCCATGGCGATCCTCTTTGTTTTTTTACGGAACATCAAGGGAACCCTGGTCATCGGCCTTTCCATTCCCCTGTCGATCCTCCTCACCCTGATGTTCATGTCGGTCTTCGGCTTTTCCCTGAACCTCCTCACCATGACCGGCCTTATTCTGGGCTTGGGGATGACCGTGGACGCCTCCATCGTGATCCTGGAAAACGTCCACAACTACCGGGAGCGGGGGGCCAAGCCGGAGATCGCCGCGATCCTGGGGAGCCAGGAGATGACCCGGGCGATCATCACCTCCACCGCCACGACCCTCTGCGTTTTCGTGCCCCTCCTCATCTACAAAAACGATCTGGAAATGATGGGCCAGCTTTTTAACGACCTGATCTTTACCGTGGTGATCTCCCTCGCCTGTTCCCTGGTGGTGGCGGTTACCCTGGTACCCAGCCTCTGCGGGCCCATCCTCAAACTGGACACCCGGCGGCAGAAGCCCCTGAAGACCGCCCTGCTGCGAAAAATCGACGGCGGCATGGATCGGTTTTTTCGGAGCCTGGATAACGGGTATAAAACCGCCCTGGACTACTGTCTGGACCACCGCCTGCTGGTGCTGGCCCTGGTCCTCCTCCTCCTGGTTTTTTCCCTCCTCCAATTCACCGGCATCGGGATGAATATGTTCATCCGCAGCAGGACCGACGATTCGGTGAACATCAGCATCGCCATGCCCCAGGGGACGGTGATCGGGGCCACCGAAAAGGTCGTAACCGCCCTGGAAGCTATTATCCGGGAACAGGTCGAAGGGTACCGGAACCTCATCATCACCACCCGGCGGAGCGGCCGTACCCAGGGGAGCATCCAGATCACCCTTCCCCCTCCGGCGGAACAGATCGATACCCCCACGAGGATCATCGAAAAACTCACCCCCCATATCTCAAACTTTCCCGGCAGCGAGATCACCTTCCGGGCGGGCCGGAGCATGGGGAGTACCTCGGCGGTGGAAATCGCCGTCAGTTCCCGGGACGCCGACGCCATCATGGTAACCGCCGAGGAAATCCGGAACATCATGATCCGGCATTTGCCGGAAATTGAAAACCCCGCGGTGAACCTCGACGAGGGGGCCCCCCAGCTTCAGATCAATATAGACCGGGAACGGGCCGCGGCCCTGGGGGTCTCCGCCGCGGCGGCGGCCTCCGAAATCAGAATCGCCATGAACGGCGTTGCCGCGACCAGCATTTCCCAGGGGGATAAACTTATCAATGTGGAGGTGATGCTCCGGGACCAGGACCAGATGGGGATCCCCAACCTGGACGCGATTTTTGTGCTGAACCGCGGCGGCGCCCGGGTACCCATCTCCAATATCGCCCGGATCGTGGAAAACCGTTCCCCCTCCTCTATCCGCCGGGAAAACCAGGAACGGGTGGTTCGGATTTCCGGGGATCTGCCCCAGGGCATCGCGGCCACGGAGATGCAAAAACGTCTGGAAACCACGGTGGAACAGTACCTTATCCCCCAGGAGGGGGTTACGGTCCATTACCTGGGGGAGGCCCGGGAAATTGAAACCTACAACCGCCGTTTCCTCTTTATCATCGCCGCGGCGGTGTTCCTGGTATTCGGGGTCATGGCAAGCCAGTTTGAATCCTTTGTGGATCCCCTGATCATCTTTTTTTCCATTCCCCTCCTTTTTATCGGGGTGATCTGGATCTATAAGATCGGCGGGGAGGCCATGTCCATGTTCTCCGCGGTGGGGGTGGTCGCCCTGGTGGGGGTGGTGGTAAACAACGGCATCGTCCTGGTGGATTATACCAACACCCTCCGGGCCCGGGGTATGCTGGTCCGGGACGCCTGCCTGGAAGCGGGCAGGAACCGGCTGCGGCCCATCCTGATGACCAGCCTTACCACCATCCTGGGGATGTTCCCCATCGCCTTTTTCCCCGGCGCCGGGGCGGACACCATCCAGCCCATCGGCAAGACCTTTGTGGGGGGCCTCACGGTGAGTTCCCTCATGACCCTCTTTGTAACGCCGGTGATGTATTCCCTCCTCAATTCCCGGAGGGACAAACGAATAAAGGCGGCGGACGAAGCGGGCCATCCCGTCCGTACCCGGGGAAGCGCCCTCCCCCGGCGGGACGGGGGGCCCGCAAAGTTTGGCGTTCCGGATAAGACATGGGGCCGCCGGGGAGAAGCGGGAAAGGCAAAATGAAGCGGGTGAGGGCCGCGCTGGTGGGCCTGGGGAGGATCGGGAGTCTTTTGGAGGAGGATCCCCTTAGGGAGAAGCCCTGCACCCATGCGGGGGCTGTCGCGGCAAACCCGGACTGCGTCCTCGTGGCGGGGGCCGATACCGACGGGGAGCGGCGGCGGCGCTTTGGGAAACGCTGGGACTGCCCGGTCTACGCCGACGCGGAAACCATGGTGAAGGAAACGGCCCCGGACATCCTCCACATCGCCACCCACCCGGACAGCCACCGCCGCTACTGCGTCTTGGCCGCGGACCGGGGCGTCCCGGTGGCGGTCTGCGAGAAGCCCCTGGCGGACAGCTTCGCCGCCGCCCGGGAGATCGCCGCCCTCCATACCGGCGGGCGGATCAAAATCATCACCAACCACGAACGGCGTTACGCCGCCGACTACGGCCGGGCCCGGACCATCCTGGAGGAAGGCCGCCTGGGCCGGCTCCTCAGCGCCTCGGGGCGGCTTTACCTGGGAAAGCGCCGCCGGCTCCTGGACGTACTCTGGCATGACGGGACCCACCTGGCGGACGCCCTCATGTACCTCTCGGGCCTCCGCCTGTGGCACCGGCGATCCTGGGGGGCGCCCCTCTCGGGCAAGACCGGGACGGCCTACCTCGCCGGCATCCTGGCGCCCGCCGGCCCCGCCCCCGGAAAGGGGCCGCCGCCTCCCGAAACGGTCCCCGTCCTCATCGAACTGGGGGCGGAACGGGATCACCTGGTCTTTGAACTGGACTTTTCCTGCGAGACGGGCCGGCTCAGGATCGGCAACGGCGTTTTTGAGGTTCAAGAGAGCGGCCCCAGCCCCTATGCGGCCTCGTTCCGTTCCCTCGCCGGGACCGGTGAAACCTGGCAGGGCCCCACGGGCTACTTCGCCAATATGGTCAGGGACGCGGTAGGATGCGTCCTTGAAAAGGACCGGGAACCCCGGTCAAGCGCCCCGGACGGCCTGGAGGCGATCCGCTACCTTAAATCCGTCAGCCCCTGGGTTTCGCCCGGCCCGCCGTGAAGGGATCCTTATCCCCCGCTGCCGTTGGTCCCCGGGGCCGCGGTTCCGGCCCCCGCCCCCGCGGTTCCGGTTCCCGTGGTTCCGGTTCCCGCCCCCGTGGTTCCCGTCCCCGTAGTTCCGGTTCCCGCCCCCATGGTTCCGGTTCCCGTCCCCGTCCCGGTCAACATTAGGGTCCTCGTCCCCGTCTTTTTCTCCTTTAGGAACCCGAACCGGTACCCCACCGAGAGTATCACCCGGTTCGGGGTATACTGCAGCCCGCTATGGACCATCGTTATCCCCAAATCCCGGCCATACCGCAAACTCACGAACAGATCCCCCGGCCCCAGGGCATGACCCATGTCCATCCCCACCATAAGACCCAGGGGCAGATCTATCCTATAGGGATAGGAAGCCCCCTCGTTTACTATCTGCCCCAGGGGCACGATATAGTAGGCTCCCGCGAGGAGGGAGATACTGAAGAGCCCCACCTCAATGGGGGTTTTTATCAACAGGGGAAAAAATACGGACAATGAGGTGTATTGGCTGGTAGTGTGAATATCCTGGTTCCCGACTTGATTTATTCTAAACACCTTGAAAGCGTCCAGGGAAAAAGCCGCCTCCCCCAGGAAAGATAAATACCGCCAGGGCCGGTATTCCACCATGAAAGCCACTTCCCCTCCGAAGCCCTGGCTCATACCGGCGTCGTACCGTTCCGTTGTCCGGCTGTAATAGGCGTTAGCGGCCCCCCCTGCCCGCATACCCAGGTAGAGCCGGGGAAAAGAAGCCGGCTCGCCGGTTTCTTTTCCATCCTCCCGGCCCCTTCCGGCCATTACCTCCTCCACCATTCCCCGTACATCCACCACGACCTGCACCGGCGGGGGAGGCGGCGGTATTCTGGAGAAAACCCAGGATACCAGGGCCGGCAGATAACTCTCGGCCTCCTCTATATTTTCAGCGACCAACTCATCGGTGTATACGAGGGAACCGTCGGCGCTGTTCCACAGCCAGAGCTGAAAATGCCCCAGATCCTCGGTGTCAAAGTAATATTCACCGGTCAGGACATAGGGGATCTCTCCCAGATACTTCGGATCCGGAGGTTCATCGGGGCGAAACTCAAGGGTTTCAGGGAATGTGTCGGAGGAAACATGCTGAGGGGTATACTCCGCCAGGCCCTCCACTTCCCGGACAACCACGCTCCGGAGCTGCTCGCTCTGGGCCAAATCATCCCCCAGAAAGGCCATCATCGCCACCGGCTTTTTCTCGGGCGCCGCCGCCGGAGTTTCCCCGGCTGAAGGCGCCGGGCTTTCCGTCCCGGGGGGCGTCTGGGCCGTACCGCTATAGGGCGCCAGAAATAAAAGAATGAGAACCAAAACATAAAAAAAGAAAAAACGGGGACGTATCCCATTCCCCATTCTTTCTCCTTCATTTTTTATGTTCTTTTCATCCCACATCCCTTATTCCTAAATCACCAGTTTATCCCCATATTGATACTATATTGCCGGAAATTCAAGTACCCCGGGGTATTCCCCTATTGGCGGAAATGCTCCCCTGAAGGAGGACCGGTTACCACATACGTTAATATCGGTTATCCCGTGGTCGTGGGAAACACTAAGGTAACCATGATAATCGTACCGTTACTGGGACTGCTCTGAACGGTA
>JAITKD010000005.1 GCA_031278575.1 Spirochaetaceae bacterium
GCGCCTGCTGCCTTTTGGGGGTCAGACCCCCGGGGAACCGGCGCCCTGACGCCTTTTGGGGTCTGACCCCAGGCGGGGAACCGGCGTCTGACGCCTTTGGGGGTCTGACCCAGGCGAAACCGGCGCCTGGCACCTTTTTGGGGGTCTGACCCCAGGGGGAACCGGCGTCTGACGCCTTTTGGGGTCAGACCCCAGGCGAAACCGGCGCCTGGCACCTTTTGGGGGTCAGACCCCCGGGGAACCGGCGCCCTGACGCCTTTTGGGGTCTGACCCCCGGCAGGAAACCGGCGCCTGACGCCGTTGGGGTCTGACCCCCTATCAGCATAAAACAGCCCCGCGGGGCCTTTTTTAACCCCTCCGGCTGTGGTACACTGCCTTAATGATCGCCCTCAAGAGCCTTGTGGTGTATAAAAACCGCCCCGCCTTAGTAACCGAGACCGGGGATAAGATAGGAATTTGCCTCCCCGGGGGGGAAACCCTCCGGGTCCGGGAGAAAGACGTGGAAACGATCCATCCGGGGCCCTGCGGGCCCGAGGTCCTGGAGCCCGGGGAGCTTGCCGGGGATGTCCGGGGGGCCTGGGAGCTTTTGGAGGGCGGTTCCCTGCCCTTGCGGGAGCTTGCGGACCTGGTCTACGGGGAGGATACGGCAAAAACCGCCTGGGCCGCCTACGGTCTTTTACAGGACGGGCTCTACTTTTCCGGTACCATTGGGGCGATATCCGCCCGGAAAAGCGGGGAAGTGGAGGCGGAGGAGCAAAAACGGCAGGGGAAACAACGGGAAATCCGGGAGCGGGAGGCCTTTTTGGAACGCCTCAGGGCGGGGGCTTTGGAGCTTCCCGGGGACGGCCGTTTCCTCCAGGACGTGGAGGCCCTGGCCTGCGGCAGGACCGAAAAATGCCGTACCCTCAAGGAACTGGGCCGCCCGGAGACTCCCCCGGAGGCCCACCGGCTCCTCCTGGAAAAGGGGGTCTGGACCCCCATGGTAAACCCCCACCCGGCCCGGTTCGGCGCCCCGGCGGGTTCCGCCAAAACACCCCTGCCGCCCCCTCCGGCGGAGGACCGCCTGGATCTGACCGGCCTTGCCGCCTTTGCCATAGACAACCCCTGGAGCGACGACCCGGACGACGCCCTTTCCCTGGAAGGGGACACCCTCTGGGTACACGTGGCGGACCCCGCCGCGGCCCTCCTCCCCGGGAGCCCCCCGGATCTGGAGGCCCGGGGCCGGGGAACCACCCTCTACCTCCCCGAAGGAAGCGCCCGGATGATCACCGAAGACGCCCTGCCCCGCTATGCCCTGGGGCTCTCCCCGGTTTCTCCGGCCCTGTCCTTTAAAATAACCCTCGGCGCCGGCGGCGCCATCGCCGGTACGGACATAATCCCCTCCCTGGTCCGGGTTACCCGGCTGACCTACGAAGAAGCCGACGGCCTCGCGGCGGAGGGGGCCCCCCTGGCCGCGCTTTTCGCCCTGGCGGAGCGGAACCGCCGGCGGCGGGCCGGCGCCGGGGCCGTATCCATTGAGCTTCCCGAGGTACACATCCGGGTTTCCGGGGGAACGGTCTCCATAGAGCCCCTAAAACCCCGGCGATCCGCGGATCTGGTCCGGGAATGTATGTTCCTTGCCGGGGAGGGGGCCGCCCGGTGGGCCTTGCAGCGGCGGCTCCCCTTTCCCTACGTCAGCCAGGAGCCGGGGGACCTGCCCGCTTCGCCCCTTTCCGGCCTGGCCGGAGCCTACCAGCTCAGGCGGTGTATGCGGCCCCGGACCTTGTCGGTAAAGCCCGCCGCCCACGGGAGCCTGGGCCTGGACGGGTATACCCAGGTAACCAGCCCCCTGCGGCGGTACACGGATCTTTTGGCCCACCAGCAGATCCGGGCCTTTTTGCGCGGGCAAAATCCCCGGGAAAATCCCGGGGACGCGCCCCCCCTGGGGGAGGAGGAACTTCTCCTCCGTTTAGCCGCCGCCGATGCCGCCGCCCAGGGGAACATCCAGGCGGAACGGGCGTCCCGGACCCATTGGACCATGGTTTATCTGTCCGATAAACGGGATTCCCCCTGGGAAGGGGTGGTCCTGGAAAACCGCGGCGGCCGGGCCCTGGTGTTGATCCCCGCCCTGGGGCTGGAAACCCAGGTTCCCCTGAGGGGAGGGGAGCCCAACGAGGTCATTCCCCTCATCCTGAAATCGGTCCGGATCCCCGAGGGGGAAGCAAATTTCATTAAAGTTGCGGGGTGATGTTGACTGAATGACCGCTTGCTTTTATTATATATAGAGGGACTATTCTGAAATTAACCGGGTTTTGGAATTAGCCCAATAGCATATACCTTTGGATTTCGCCTGCCGGTCCCTTGACGTAAGCCGATTTGTGTATAAGATTGTTTTTATATGGTGGATTATCTGTATGAGTGATTATCTGGATCCTAATAATGAAGAACTTCTCAAGGACTTTTTCAGTGAAGCCCAGATGCAAGTGGATACCCTGGAACAGAATATTCTGGTTCTTGAGAATGAAGGCGGAAACCGGGACGCGGTTGATGAAATTTTCCGGGCGGCCCATACCCTAACGGGCGGGGCGGCCACGGTGGAAATGATGGAGCTTTCCCATTTTACCCACCTGGTGGAGGATGTCCTTGACGCTATCCGTTCCGACGTGGTGGCCATCAACGAGGATGTGGTGGATACGCTGCTCGCCGCCATTGATATTATCAAAGCGATGATTACCCAGCGCATGGATGGATCGGTATATAAAGAAGACACCTCTGAAATAGAGGGCCGTCTTTCCGCGCTGCTCCCCGAAAGGTCGGGGCATAAAAAGGGCGCCGCTAAATCCGCGGTAAAACCCGCCGCGCCGCCCCCCCCCCCGCCGCCTCAGGCCGCGCCGGCCGCAAAGACGGGGCTTTCGGATGACGAAATCCGGGAACTCAAGGCATCGGTGGAGGACGGCCGGTCCATTTACCGGGTGGTGGTCAAATTTGACGAAAACAGCCTCATGAACACCGTGGGAGGCATCCAGGTTTACGCGGCCTTAAAAGGCGAAGGGACCATTCTCAAGACGATCCCCGAATTTGAGGCCCTCTATGAAGACACCTTTTATCCCCAGGTGGAATATTTTATCGCCAGCGCCAGGAAACCGGAGGAGCTTGAACGGTATGTCGTCATCCCCGATGTAAGCCTTTCGGCGGATATTCGGGATCTTAACGCCCTGGGGGGGCAGGCCCCCGCGGCTCCGACGGCGTCCGCCGCCCCGCCGCCCAAGGCTCCCGCGGCCCAGGCGGCGCCCGCCGCTCCGCCGCCCAAGGCCCCCGCGGCCCAGGCGGCGCCCGCCGCACCGGCTCCGGCCGTTGCGGAAGGGCCGGGGGCGGAAGCAAAAAAGGCCGGTAAAGAGGCCGGGTCCATCCTCCGGGTGGACTCCAAACGGATCGACGATCTCCTCAACCTGGTGTCGGAGACGGTCATCACCAAGGCCACCTTTAACCAGATCAGCAACCAGTTCAACGATCTGTTAAACGATCTCCACACCCTGGAATCGGCTTACCGGGACCAGATTAAAAACCTCTTTGACCGCCTTCCCGATTACCTGGAAAGCATCCAGGGGGGGCGGTCCATCAAGGAGATCCGCAAGGAAATCGGGGACGAATACGGGGGAATCTTCTCCATGTTCGACGGATTCGAGGCGAGCCTTAAAAACGACGTGGGTAAGTTCCGTTCCACCTCCCAGAACCTGGGGCGGATCACCGGGGAGCTTCAGGAAGGGGTCATGCGGATCCGCATGGTGCCCATCAGCCAGATCTTCAGCCGCTTCCCCCGGCTGGTCCGGGACCTTTCCAAGAGCCTCAACAAAAAGATCAACCTGGTCATTGAGGGGGAGGAGACCGAGCTGGATAAATCGGTCATTGAGGACCTCCTGGATCCCATCATGCACTCGGTCAGGAATTCGGTGGACCACGGCATTGAGTCGATGGAAGAACGGAAGGCCGCGGGGAAACCCGAGGAGGGGATGGTTCTCCTCAAGGCCAACAACGAAGGGAACATGATCATCATCGAGATTTCCGACGACGGCAAGGGTATTGACGTGGAGGCGGTAAAACGCAAGGCCGTGGAACGGGGGCTCATCAGCCCCAACAAGCTCCTTACCGACGTGGAGGCCTTCAACCTGATCTTTGAGCCGGGGTTCTCCACCGCCAAAACCATAACCTCCATATCCGGCCGGGGGGTGGGGCTTGACGTGGTCCGCCGCCAGATCGAGAAGCTCAACGGGATGGTAACGGTAACCTCCGAACGGGGGAAGGGTACCAAATTCACCATTAAACTCCCCCTTACCCTGGCGATTATTCAGGGGCTCCTGGTCCGGGTGGGGTCGGAAATCTACTCCATTCCCATTACCTCGGTCATTGAAAGCCTCCGGTTAAAGCCCGAGGATATCAGGAGGATCGATAACTACGAGGTCTTTAATATCCGTAACGACGTCCTTTCCCTGCTCCGGCTGAACCGGCTTTTCGGCATAAAAACCGAGGAACACCAGGAGTACAATTTCGTGGTTATTGTGGGAACCGCCGAGAAAAAGATGGGCTTTATGGTGGACAGCCTTATCGGTGAGGAGGATGTGGTGATTAAACCCCTGCGGGATCAGTACACCAATTCTCCGGGCATTGCGGGGGCATCGATTTTGGGGGACGGTTCCGTTTCCCTGATCATCGATGTCAGCCAGCTTTTGGAATTAGGACTCAAAAAGGAAATAGAACAACGCCGCGTCCGCGAGGCGTCGATTTGATAGCGAGGAAATCCCCATGGCAATGATAAAAGATTTGGCAACGGTTAACGCCGAACTACAGGAACAAAAAGAGCGGGGCGATACGGTTGATTTTAAGATGGTAACCTTTTCTTTGGCGGGAAAGGATTATGGGGTGGATATTATGAACGTCAAGGAGATCGCCAAGGCGGATAAATTCACCTACGTTCCCAATGCCGCCTCCTTTGTCCGGGGGGTGTATAACCTCCGGGGCGATATTATCCCCATCATAGACCTCAGGACCTTTTTTCATCTCCCGGTAGATACTAAAGACGATGGTCAGGAAAATATGCTGATCCTCCGTATAGAGGACCGGGTCTATGGGACTATTGTGGACAAAATCGATAAGGTGGTGGGGATTAATTCCGAAACCATTCAGCCGCCCCATCCTATTTTTGGGGATATAAACATCAAATACATCAGCGGGGTGGTGGAAAAGGAAGGGGACCTTTACATTATCCTGGACGTGATCCGGATCTTTACCCAAACCGACGAGGAAAAACAGAAACCCCGGGGTCAGGTGATGCCGGATACTCCCCCGGAAGCCTACTTTGCCCCCCCCGCCGCCGGTTCTTCCCAGGCGGATCCCAATGCGGCCCTGGGCTTTATCAAAGAAGGCCTTTTGGCGTTAAAACATTTTGCCGCGAGCCCCCTCAACGAAGAATGGCTGAACCGGCGTTTTAGCGATTGGGCCGCTACCCGCACGGAACCGGAGCTGCAGTTTAAAAACGAGGCCGAGGCGGCGGAATTTTTGGCTCCCTTTTATTCCCCCTGTTCCGGAAAATTCTGGGATGACGACTACGCCGCGGCGGTCAAGGGGATATTGCCGGATCTTACCTCAAATAACATCCAGGTATGGAATTTGGGCTGCGGAAAGGGCTATGAAACTTTTTCATTTGGGTGTATACTTAAATCAAGATATCCTGACGGCAGGGTAAAAGTATGGGCCAATGATAACGATATTATGGCCATATCCCAGGCGCCGAACATGGTTTTTGATCTCGATGAGGTCCCTGAATATTGCCGGGGTTTTATGGTCCGGGGACGGAACGGGTATAGTTTTAACCAGGCAATCAAAGATTCATTGTTGTTTGAATACCATGATATTTTGAACGAGAACCCGTTGCCGGAATTGGATATTATTTTGGCCAGGGATCTCTTGTCTTTTCTTCCCGTACCGGATCAGGAGCGGGTTATCTCCGGATTCATGGAAAAATTAAAGAGCCGGAGCGTGGTTATTTTGGGAAGAAACGAGCGTTTGACGGGAAGCGAGTGGAAGGCGGTAGGCAAAGATCCTGTATCTGCGTTTATGCGTAATGAATAGTATTTAAAGTATTTAGAAGGAGTAGTTGTATGAGAGTTGAATATATCAACCCCTTTAGTGAGGCAGCTTTTAATGTACTCAAAGAAGTGCTTAACGCTGAGGTCAAACGGGGGGATCTATACCTCAAATCTACCTCCATGTCGATAATGGGAGTTGCGGCCCTAGTCGGTCTTGCGGGAGATGTGGAAGGGCGGGTCCTTTTTGATATGACCAAAGAGACGGCTCTGGCGGTGGCGGGGGCCATGAATGGCGAGACCTTTACGTTTTTGGACGAAATGGCCAAGGCTACCATTCAGGAACTTGCCAACATGATCACCGCTCAGGCGGTTACCAAACTCCATGATCTGGGATTTAAGTTTGATCTTACCCCGCCGGCTCTTTTTACCGGTGATAATATGGAGGTTTCCAATACCCTCAAGGTGGAAGCCCTGATTGTGCCCATGGAATTGGGCCCCATCGGTAAGATCGAGGTGAATGTCGCCATCCGTGAACGTATGTAGGGATCATGTCCCTTATGCCCCCTGTGTTCCATAATGCGGAAGGGGATGAGTTCTTCTGTGGAGTATGGCGGCCTTGACAGACACGGGCCGTAAAGATATAGTCGGTTTAGACGGGCCTTTTTTGGGTCCCACGCTCGTCGATTCGCCTGCCGGGATCGGGCGGGCCCTGAGAAAATTAGTTAATTAACGCCGCTTGACGCGGCGCGGTTAGTGGGGCGGTTAGCTCAGTTGGTTAGAGCACCAGTATGACACGCTGGGGGTCACAAGTTCGACTCTTGTATCGCCCAATGCCCCTTCGGG
>JAITKD010000011.1 GCA_031278575.1 Spirochaetaceae bacterium
GGTGTATATGCAATACGGTTATTTTGACCACGGACGCCGGGAATATGTGATAAACCGGGTGGACGTGCCCGTTTCCTGGACGAATTATATCGGTATCCGGGATATGTGCGGGGTTTTTAATCACACTGCGGGGGGATACCTGTTTTATAAGTCCCCGGAATACCACCGGATATCCCGGTTCAGGCCCAACGGCGTACCCATGGACCGGCCGGGCCACTACGTGTATGTCCGGGACGATGACGGCGGGGCGGCGGATTACTGGACCCTTTCCTGGCAGCCGGTGGGGAAGGCGTTGCGGGAGGCGGACGGGGAGGCGGTCTATAGCTGCCGCCACGGCCTTTCCTACAGCGTCTACCAATGCGAGTACCGGGGGATCGCGGGTTCCCAGACCCTCTTTATCCCCCCGGAGGACCCGGTGGAGCTCTGGGACGTGGCGTTGAAAAACAACTCCGGCAAAAAGCGGAACCTGAGCGTTTTCGCCTACCTGGAATTTTCCTTTCATCATATTGAAATGGACAATAAAAACTTCCAGATGAGCCTCTATTCCGCGGGGGCCTCGTATAAGGACGGAATCATCGAATTCGACCCCTTTTACGAGGACGGGGGGCAGCAGTTTTTTACCTCGGCCGGGGAAGAGGGCGCGGCCCCCGAAGGGTTCGACTGCCTGCGGGACCGGTTCATCGGCCCCTACCGGACCGAAACCAACCCCATCGCCGTGGAGCAGGGCCGCTGCGCCGGTTCCGCCGAGCTGGGGGGGAACCACTGCGGGGCCCTGCACCTGCGGTTGAGCCTGGAAGCCGGGGAGGAGCGCCGCCTCCTCTTCATCCTGGGTGAGGGGACCCGGGAACAGGGGGCCGTTTTCCGGGAAAAATACCGGGACTTGCGGGCGGTGGACGCGGCTTTTACGGCCCTGGGGGATTTCTGGACCAAAAAGCTGGAAAAACTCCAGGTTTCCACCCCCAACGAGGGGATGAACGCCATGCTCAACACCTGGACCCTCTACCAGTCGGAAATCAACGTCATGTTTTCCCGGTTCGCCTCGTTTATCGAGGTGGGGGGCCGGACCGGCCTGGGCTACCGGGATACGGCCCAGGATGCCATGTGCATCCCCCATTCCAACCCGGAAAAATGCAGGAGCCGGATCATCGAACTGCTGCGGGGGCTGACCTCCCGGGGCTACGGCCTCCACCTCTTTCAACCTGAATGGTTTGAGGAGCAAAAAGAACCGGCCTTTAAATCCCCCACGGTGGTTCCCGCCCCGGACAAAAGCCGGATCGTCCACGGCATCAAGGACGTATGCGCCGACGACGCCCTGTGGCTTGTTCCGGCGGTTACCGAATACATCAAAGAAACCGGGGACTACGGTTTTGCCGATGAGGTCTATACCTACGCCGACGGCCTTGCCCCCGGCACGGTGTACGAACACCTGACGCGGATCCTGGACTTTTCCGCGGAGCAGGTGGGGCCCAACGGCATCTGCCGGGGGCTGCGGGCGGACTGGAACGACTGCCTCAACCTGGGGGGCGGCGAAAGCGCGATGGTTTCTTTCCTGCACCACTGGGCCCTGACCCACTTTATCGCCCTGGCGCGGCGTCTGGGCCGGGAGGCGGACGCGGAAAAATACGCGGCCCTGGCGGACAAGGTCCGGGCCGCCTGCGAGGGGGTTTTGTGGAACGGTTCCTGGTACACCCGGGGGATCACCGCCACGGGCCGGAAAATCGGCGCGCCGGAAAACGTCGAGGGGAAGGTTTTTATGGAGAGCAACACCTGGGCGGTGTTGTCCGGCGCGGCTTCAGCGGAGCGGGGGCGGCGGGCCATGGACGCCGTGGACCGGTACCTCTACACCCCCTACGGGCTCAAGCTCTGCGCCCCGGCCTACACCAGGCCCGATGACGAGATCGGTTTTGTTACCCGGGTGTATCCGGGGGTAAAGGAAAACGCCGCGATTTTCAGCCACCCCAACCCCTGGGCCTGGGCCGCGGAAGCCGTCCTGGGCCGGGGGGACCGGGCGGTGAAGTTCTACGACGCCCTGTGCCCCTATTTTCAGAACGACCAGATCGAAGTCCGGGAGGCGGAACCCTACTCCTACTGCCAGTTTGTCATGGGGCCGGACCACCGCGCTTTTGGCCGGGCCCGGCACCCTTTTATGACCGGTTCCGCGGGGTGGAGCTACTTTGCCGCCACCCGTTACATCCTGGGGATACGGCCCGGCTACGACGCCCTGGTCATTGACCCCTGCATCCCGCCGGAGTGGCCGGGCTTTACGGTCCGCCGGGTCTGGCGGGGCGCGGTCTACGAGATTGAGGTAACCAACCCCCGTGGGGTGAGCAAGGGGGTGGGGGAATGCCGCCTGAACGGAAGCCCCCCGGAACGGGCCGCCACGGGCGCGCGGGTCCCGGCCCAGGCCGCGGGTAGCGTTAACCGGGTTGCGGTGGTCATGGGCTGATATGCCGGCGCTGGCGCTCAAAACCACGGGTTGACCAGCGGCCGTAAAGGTCGCGGCAGCGGCAGTTCCGGCGGCTTTTAAGGCCATACCGCTCGTGCCCAATGTCAGGGTTGAGGTAGTGTCGGTAGCGGTGATAACCTCAGCATCAACTGTATGGCTTTTCAGGGGCAAAAGAACCTTGTTTTTCGGAACCCAGGCGCTCCCCCTTCTTACCTTGTTGACCCTGCGGGGTCTGACCCCGTTGCCCGAATTCCCCGCCCCCGCCGGATTCCTCCTCAGCCGCCTTCCCCGCCGCGTTCAAAAAGGCTCCCGTCGGTGTGGGGCAGGAAACAGGCGGCGACGAATTCATCCATGTAGCCCGGATGGGAGGAGAGTTCCAGGTAGGTCATGCCCCGGCTGATTTCCGTAACCTTTTGGGCGGCTCCCCGGGAACCGGCCATGGCGTAGGCCCCGGAGAGGGAACTGTTGCCGATATAATGGTAGCGTTCCAGGGGGAGGTTGGGGAACATACCGATTCGGATGGCGTTTTCCACGTTGATGCCGCTGCCGATGCCCCCGGCGATGTACACCTCCTCGATAACGTCCACGGTAAGGTCCAGGCTGACCAGCATGGTCCTGATGGCGGAGAAGATCGCCCCCTTGGCCCGGATAAAGTTGTCGATGTCCCCCTCGGTCAGGGCCAGATCCCGGCGGGTTTCCGTTTCCCCGGCAAAGGCGGCGATATAACTGGCCATACCCCACTCGTCCCGGCGGACCCGTGGGCCTTCCCGGATGAACTTTCCCCGGGCGTTGATGATTCCGCAGCGGAAAAGCTCCCCGATAAGGTCGATGAGCCCGGAACCGCAGAACCCGCCGGGTTTTTGGCCGGCGGGGCCGATGATCCGGAGGGCCGGTTCCATGGTTTCCCGATCAACGCCGCAGGCTTCGACGGCCCCGTCGGTGGCCCGCATACCGCAGCTGATGTCCCCCCCCTCAAAGGCGGGGCCCGCGGAGCAGGCGCAGGACATAAGAAAATCGGCGTTTCCAAACACCAGTTCCCCGTTGGTTCCCAGGTCTATAAGCAGGGAGAGGGCTTCTTTTTTGTACACCCCCGAGGAAAAGACGCCGGCGGTGATATCCCCCCCCACGTAACTGCCGATGCCGGGGGCGGTGGTTACTTCCGCGTCGGGGTGCAGGCCAAGGCCCGTCTCGCTCCCCCGGAGGGTTTCCCCTTCAAAAAAGGCCGGTACATAGGGTTCCAGCCGCAGGTAGGCCGGGTTAACCGCCAAAAACAGGTGGGTCATGGTGGTGTTGGCCGCCACCGCGGCCCGGTAAATGCTTTCCGGGCCGATTCCCCCCTTCTTGCAAAGGGCCCGGATCAGGGGGGCGATACATTCCTCAATCACCGCCCGTTGCAGGCGTTCCAGGCCGCCGGGGCGGGAGCTTTCGATGATCCGGTTGATCACGTCCGCCCCGTAGCGGATCTGGCCGTTCCCCGCGGAGCCGAGGGCCAGGGGCTCACCGGTGGGGAGGTCAAAAAGGAGGATGGAAACCGAGGTAGTCCCGATGTCTATGGCAAGCCCCCCCAGGACCGGGTCCGGCGCATTCCGGGGGAATAGGTTGAGGATGCGGTCTTCCCCGGCCCCGCGGGCAAGGACGCAGGTTACCGAAAAATCCGCCTCCCGCAGCGCGGCGGGGAGTTTCCGCTGGGCGTGGAGGCTGAGTCTGAGGGGGGGCGCCCCTTCCCCCCGGTGTTTTTCCAGGGCCGACAGGAGCCGTTCCCGGTCCGCCATGGGGTTTTCCGGATCCGGCCGGGGCAGGGTGATGCTGAGGGTTTCAAGGCCGCTGTCCCCGGTAAAGCCCAGGGCGCGCAGTTCCTCCCGCAGGGCGGAAAAGACCGCCTGTTCCCGTTCCCCCTCGCTTATCTTGATACGGCTTTGATAGGCCAAACCGCTGGGGGGAACCAGGACCACCATATCCGACCGGGCCCGGGATGCACAGGCCAGCCGGAAGCCCTGGGCGTACTCCTCCCGGGATATATGGCGGCCCGGCTCGCTTTCCGCTTCCCCGGAAATCACCCTAACCCGGCACTTTCCGCAGGTACCGTTCCCGGAACAGGGCGCATCCAGGGGGATCTCCGCCCGTTTTGCCGCGTCCAGGAGGGATTCATCCCCGGATACGATAACGGTCCGGTCCTCGTGCCCCTCCGCCCGGAATAATAACGTATAGGCGCCGTCCATTCAGACATTATTTTCTCAATTCTTTTTTATTTCAAGGGGGGGATAAAACACTCAAGGCGGCGCCATTGGACAAAAGCCCGTTTTCCGGGGCCAACGGGCTTTCCCAAAGCCCGGTTCATTGAAAATTCCGCTGTTTTAAAAATTGCCATTCAAAATATTTGACATTCTCACGTATTATTAATTATAGTATAAAATATGGATAATTATGGGAATTTTTTTATTGGTGTACCCGTGGGTACGATAAAAAATATATTAAGATTTCAGGACCGCCGCCGTGACGGCCGTCTTTTATAAATCCTGGCCGAGATGATCTATCCGCGTTTTAACGAAAATACCTTTCAAAAAAAGTCAAGATTGCTTTTGTTGGTGATGGGTTTTCTATTACTAATATCCTATGGGGGAAACGCCCAGACCGCGCCCGCCGATACCGCGACGGATGTGGCAATCATGCCGTTTTTGGGTTCCGATGATCCGGGAAACACCCTTCAGCTTTTCGACGCGGTTCTTTCGGAAATGACTAACCTGGAGAATTACGTTCCCCGGGAGGTATCGGCAGACTCGTACCCGGAGATTCTCGATTTACGCCCCGATGAGCCGCCGGAATCGGGATACCTGGGGGACTCAAAATACGTCCTGACCGGGGAATTTTACCTTGATGTCGAGGATCTGCAACACCTTCAGCTCTGGCTGTGGAATTCCGAAACAGGAAGGCTGGTGTATACCGATGAACTGGTGAGCGAAGATTACGAAGAAGCCGTATCGTATATGCCCTCGCTGGTGAACTGGATTTTATCCCAGATTCCCCGGGAAGAGCCGGTTGCCGGGGGAGAAGTAATTACGGATATAGCAGCGGAGCCCGCCGATACCGATACCGATACTGACACCGACACCGCTCCCCCACAGGAGGTAGAAAAGCGGCGTATTTTCCGGGGAGAGTTATATGCGGGTTTCCGGGGAGGCGCGTCCTTCAATACCTATTCCATCATCCAGAAGATCGGGGGGTACGCCGGCGGCATGAGCCAAAGTTTCGCCTATGAAGTCGCCTTTCTTGCGGACTTTAGGATATTCCGTTTTTTTGGTATCCAGGCGGAGGCGATTTTTAACCCCGATACTTTTAACGCGGCCAAAGCGGTGCAGAACAACTCCGTCATCGACCGCGCTGATTCCCTGTCCATGACCTTCCCCCTCTTGCTCAAGATCCCCCTTGATCTTGGCGCCTTTTACCTATCCTTCTATACCGGTCCCTATGCGACGATACCCCTGGGAAACGCGAAGATACAATCCAACGCGGAAGCGGGAACCTACGCCAGCAAAATGACTCCGCCCCTTGGTTTTATGTTCGGGTTAGATCTCGGGTTCACCCTGGGGCCCGGAAAGTTACTTCTGGACGCGCGTTACGGCAGGGACTTTGGGATAACGGTTATTCAAAATTCCCTGCAGCTTCCGTATACCCGGGACCGGATATCCGTATCCCTGGGCTATAAATTCCTCCTGTGGAACCGTAAATAGACGAGGCTCTTTTTAAACCAACCGGGTTTTTGAAACGCCTCGTTTGTCCAAAAAACCGGTTGGCTCTCCTTATGCGGTGTTTACCGGTATTTTTGCCTACATAATCGCCTCCATGGCAAAGGAGGGATGGCTTTTTTCCTGCAGGAAGGAGACTACCGCCTCCGATTCGGTGGCTATGGTCTCATCGCAGATCATGTCCGCAAAATCGTCAATGCCGTAAAGCTCCTTGGCGGTCTTGTTCAGCCGGGGCGCCACATCGTCCTTGAGTTCCTTGGGCATCCAGACGATCCGGGTTACGCCTCCCTCGGCGCTGACGAATTTTTTGGAGGCGATAAAATGCCGTCCGTGGCCCATAAAGCCCGGGGTCTGTACGCCGCCGCCGGTCATGGAGGCCAGTTCGCCGAAGGTCATCCCCGT
>JAITKD010000060.1 GCA_031278575.1 Spirochaetaceae bacterium
AGAAATCCCCGCCCCAAGGGACGGGGATTTCTTATTAAGAGCGGATAGCCCGGTTTCCGGCGCAAAGCGCCGGAAATGCGCCCAAAAAAGGGAACAAAAATTTCTATGCGTTTATCCTGGCTTGCCTTGTTTTCACCTTGACGTGAAGGGTAATAATCTTCAAGATAGATAATAGGGTTGTTCAGAAAATTCAGTTTTTGAACAAATTCCGATATAAGGATGGTGATATGCAAAAATTGGATTTTTCCGAGGATTTTCTGTGGGGGACCGCCACCGCCAGCTATCAGGTTGAGGGAGCGGGGCATGAAGGGGGGCGGAGCGAATCGATCTGGGATACCTTTGCCCGGAGGCCCGGGGCGGTTTACGGCGGCGAAAACGGGGAGATCGCCTGCGATCAGTACCACCGTTATAAAGAAGATATCGCCCTTATGGCGGAGCTGGGTTTTAGGGCTTACCGCTTTTCCCTGGCCTGGCCCCGGATAATCCCCGGGGGAACCGGCACGGTTAATCCTCCGGGGCTCGCCTACTACCGGGCCCTCTGCGAGGAACTGCATAAATACGGTATCCAGGCGTGCGCCACCATTTACCATTGGGATTTACCCCAAAGCCTCCAGGATAGGGGAGGGTGGACCGAACGGTCTATCACCGACGCCTTTGTCGAATACGCCAAGGTCTGTTTCGACGGGCTGGGGGACCTGGTGGATCAGTGGATCACCATCAACGAGCCCTACTGTGTGGCCTATTTGGGGCATCATACGGGGGTCCACGCCCCGGGGATCCGGGACATCAACCAGGCGGTCAAGGCGGTACACCATATCAACCTCGCCCACGGCCTTGCGGTCAAGGCCTACCGGGAGACCGGACTCCGGGCCCCCATCGGTATCACCTGGAATCCCAGCACCCCCCGCCCGGCCACGGCCCGCCGGGAGGACAAAAAAGCCGCGGAGATCGCCCGGGCGGTGGATACCGAGGTCTTTATCTATCCGGTCTTAGGTAAGGGGTATCCGGAATTGGCCGCCCAGGAACCGGGCCTCAAATTCCCCGTGAAGGATGGGGACCTGGAAACCATCGCCCAAAAAATAGACTTTGCCGGGGTTAATTATTACGCTGAATATCCCGTGGGTTTTGATGAGAAGGCGCCCTTTAAATACGGCGTCAAACCGTTCTGGCAGGATACCACCGATATGGGCTGGCCCGTAGTTCCCGAAGGGCTTGCCCGGCAGCTTAAATGGATCGGGGAAATTACCGGCGGCCTCCCCCTGTACATCACCGAAAACGGCTGCGCCCGGCAGGATTATGTGGAAAAGGACGGGCGGGTCCATGACCGGGAGCGGATCAAGTATCTGGAACAGCACCTCCGGGTTTGTTCGGATCTGATCAAAGGGGGCGTCAACCTCAAGGGGTATTTTGCCTGGTCTTTTATGGATAATTTTGAATGGGCTTGGGGATACAGCAAACGTTTCGGCATTGTCCATGTGGATTATATCACCCAAAAACGCACTCCCAAGGACAGCGCCTATTTCTTCCGGGATCTTATGGCTGGTTTTGGCGCTTGAGTCGGCCCGGAAGCCTCCGCGCTTCGCGCCGCGCCCCCGGTCAAAGCTGACGCTTCGCCCGGGGTCAGCGCTCCGGTTCGAATCCCCCCGGTAGCGGCTGTATAAAGATTTTTTGGAGATAGGGGGATTCGAACCCCCGGCCTATAGATTGCGAACCTATCGCTCTACCAACTGAGCTATATCCCCATGGTGTTAAAATTATAACAAATAATGTATAATATGGCAATATGCCGGCCGCCGTAGTTTTATATAATCTGTTCCGTTTTGGGTTTGCCCTGGTTTTTGCGGGGCTCCACTGTGCCCTCATGGTTGGGCTTTTTCGGGAATGGCGGTGGGACAGGCGGATGGCCGGACCGGGTTTCGTCCTTCCCGGCCGGACCGGAGGAGGGCCCGGCCCGGCGGAGCCCCCCAAGGTTTCGGTGATTATCCCCCTGCGGAATGAGGCCCGGCGTATGGCGGGGCTCCTGGAGAGCCTGGACGGGCAGGATTATCCCCGGGCCGAGTTTGTTTTTATTGACGACCGATCCTCCGACGGGACCGGGGGGCTGCTCCGGGGGTTCGCGGAAAAACGGACGGGGGTTATTATCATCACCCTGAAAGAAAACCCCGGACCCAATCATAAACAATACGCGCTGAGCCGGGGAATCGAGGCGGCTTCCGGGACTTTGCTCCTCTTTACCGATGCGGACTGCGAGGTACCCCCCGGTTGGATCAGGGGCATGACCCGGAGGATGGAGGACCCCCGGACCGGGGCGACCATCGGGCCGGTTTTTAAAAAACACGGGGGACGGGGGTTTTTTCACCTGTACCAGTGTTTTGATCACGCGGTACGGTATATGTATTTGGCCGGTTCCACGGGAATCGGCGCCGCCGGGGGCGGCTTCGGAAACAACCTCATCCTGAGCCGGGAGGCCCTGCAAGCCATAGGCGGCTACGGGACCATTCCCCCCTCTCCCACCGAGGACGCGGCCCTTATCTCCCGGCTCCGCTCCCACTCGGACTACGCCATCCATTCCGCCTGCGGAAGCGACGTACCGGTGATGACCCAGGGGGAATCCTCCTGGAAGGACCTGGTCAACCAGACCCTCCGGTGGAATAACGGGGGGCTTTTTAGCCCCGACCGATCAACCCGGCTCAATTTCGGTTTTTTGATGATCACCATATCCATGGGGATGTTGGCCATCCCCCTGCTCCCCTTCGTCCCCTCCCTGTGGCCCCTGCCTGGGGCGGTCTTTTTTGCCATGACCCTGAACACCATCGCCACCCTGGCCCTTTTTCGGTCTTCCCTGCCTAAAAAAGGGGCCGCCTATGGGTTGCAGCTTGTTTTTACCCCCCTGTACTTCACCTTTCTTACGCTATTGAGTTTTTTCGGCATTAAAACAGACTGGAAGGGCAGCCGGGTTTCCTCCTGACGGAAAAAATCCGCCCCCTTCCGTATAACCCGGCGGCTTTATCAGCCTGGTGTCAGGATGCTTTTTCTTTTAACGGATGCAGCGATTTACCGCACCGCCCCTGTTGTATCTTGTGATGCAGTTTGTTCACCTTATAGCCAAAAAGCAGAAACAATTTCCCCGTACCCCGGCTTTCCCACGGGTCATAAACCGTCTGAAACGGCCGTCCGCTTTGGTAACCCCGAAGGCCCCCTCCGCCGGTCATGTGCCATTTTCGAGAAATGAATAAGTTATGACTCCCTTTCTCTCGGTTAGTCATTTGTAAATCCTTATAATATAAGGATTTAGCTTTGAGCCGCGCAGGGATCGCCCTCCATTCGCAAACGTCCTGTTTGCTCACTCCGGGCCGGGGTTTTTGCCTGACGGCGCCATCCCTGGCGCCTTTTCCTCCCTATGGTCGGCGGCAAAAACCCTTCGATCCCTGCGCGCATTTTCCGGCAAGATCAAGAATTCTTTCTGAGCCGCGCAGGGATCGAACCTGCGACCCGCAGATTAAGAGGCCCCTGTTGAACGGCCTGGTATTTCTTTATAGCGTAAACAATTACTTATCCTGTAAAGAATTAAATATATTCTAAGTATTCTATATTTTCTGGATTTTGTCAATGGTTTTCGAATTCCTGCACACTTCCGGGCATAAAAACCACCCTGCGCTATGGAACTTTAAGGGAGAACCATAAGCATACATTACCCTTGTTTGTGGAAGAACAATGCGACAAGGAATTAAAGAACCTTTCCCTTCAGGAATTCATTTATTCGGTCGGCCTGAACCATGCCTCATACTACTCCCTCCAGCGGGACGGGAACCTTCCCCGGGCTGATGAAGCCATTGAAATGATTGAGCTTGTTTTTTTCACCCGGGTAAGAATAACGGTAAGGAACTGTTGAAGA
>JAITKD010000083.1 GCA_031278575.1 Spirochaetaceae bacterium
CTGATTTATTCAATCGAGAATAAATCGGCGCTGCTTTAACGTTGTATTTGCGCAATGAAATGAGCAAATACATTAGGGAAACGCGATTAGCGTCAAGTTAATCAGCGTTTCCCTAAGGAAACACCCAGGAACTTTCATGTAAAATTCACTTCTTTGTTCGTATGGTTCGTGGGTAAATTTCTTTGGATATCAAGCCCGTTAGCCTCATGACGCTCCCTTCCCGCGAGCGGGTTCCTGGGCAATAGGTCAGGACCGGCTTCCGGGCAGCGGCGGTTTCGTCCAGCCGCCCGACGGGGGTGTCGTGGGGCGCGGCGGTGAGGAGTTCCGGCCGGGTTTTCGCCTCCCCGGCAATGGCCCGCAGGGCGGCGGCAAAGGCGTCCAGGGTCTCCTTGGACTCGGTTTCCGTGGGTTCCACCATCAGGGCTTCCCTGACAATCAGGGGGAAGTAGACGGTAGGGGGGTGGAAGCCGTAATCAATGAGCCGTTTGGCGATGTCCAGGGTGGAAAGGCGGTTTCCTAAATTGGGGGAAGCCGCAAATTCGTGCATACAGGGCCGGTCCGCCCCAAAGGGGAGGGGATAGAGGTCCTGGATCAGGGCTTTTACATAATTCGCGTTGAGTACCGCCTGTTCCCCCGCCCGGCGGATCCCCTCCCGGCCCAGGAGCCGGATGTAGGCGTAGGCCCGGACCAGGACGCCGAAGTTGCCGTAAAAGGCCTTGAGCCTGCCTATGGAACGGGGGGGCGTTACCGGACCGTAGGTTTCCCCGGTTTTGGCCGCCAGGGGGCCGGGAAGGTAGTCCGCAAGGAGGGGGCCCGCCCCAACCGCCCCGGCTCCGGGGCCGCCTCCGCCGTGGGGGGTGGCAAAGGTCTTGTGCAGGTTGAGGTGCATCACGTCAAGACCCAGGTCCGCGGGTTTGAGGACCCCCAGGAGGGCGTTCATGTTGGCCCCATCGCCGTAGACCAGCCCCCCGGCGTCATGGATCATGGCGATGATCTCCCGGATCCGGGGCTCAAAAAGGCCCAGGGTGTTGGGGTTGGTGATCATGAGCCCCGCCAGGGTGGCCTGCTTTTCCCCGGTACAGGCGTTTTTCAGGGCCCCCAGGTCCAGTTCCCCCGATGGGGTCGAGGGGATGGTCTCGGCGGTAAAGCCCGCCATGGTACAGGTGGCGGGGTTCGTGCCGTGGGCGGAGTCGGGGATCAGGATACGCTTCCGCTCCCGGTTCCCCCGGCTTTGGTGATAGGCGCGGATCATGAGGACCCCCGCCAGTTCACCCTGGGCCCCTGCGGCGGGCTGGAGGGAAAAGGCGGCGAAGCCCGTGATTTTTTTAAGGCTTTCCTGGAGCTTCCAGATAAGGCCCAGGGCCCCCTGGTTTTCCGCCGCCCCCAGCAGGGGGTGGGCCCGCCGGAACCCCCGGAGCCCCGCGGCCTCCTCGTTCATCCGGGGGTTGTATTTCATGGTACAGGACCCCAGGGGATAAAATTGGCCGTCAATAGAAAAATTTTGCCGGGAAAGCCGGGTAAAATGGCGGACCACCGTGGGTTCGTCCGTTTCCGGGAGATTCAAGTCATCCCGGAGCAGGTCTTCCGGCAGGGGGCTTTGGGGGACGTCCGGCTTGGGCAGGGTAACCCCCCTGCGGCCGCCGGCGCTTTCCTCATAGATAAGGGGAACCGGGAGTTCTTTCATGGGTAGAGTTCCTTTAATGATTGGACCAGGGTCTCAATATCTTCCCGGGAATTTTTTTCCGTAACGCAGACCAGAAGGTCTTTTTCCCGCTCCGGGTAGTACCGGGAAAGGGGAAGGCCGGCGACGATCTTTTTCTCCCGGAGTTTTTCCGCCGCGGCTTCGGCGTTCCCCGGCAGCGTAAGGGTGAATTCCTTAAAAAAGGGACCGGGCCCCAGGGAAAAACCCGGGAGCGCGGAAAAAAGCCCCGCGGCGTAGTGGCTTTTGTGCCAGCAGAGTTCGGCGGCGTTCCTGAGCCCCTGTTTTCCCATAAGGGCGAGGTAGATACAGGCCCGGAGGGCGCAGAGGCCCTGGTTGGAACAGATATTGGACAGGGCCTTTTCCCGGCGGATGTGCTGTTCCCGGGCCGCCAGGGTCAGCACAAAACCCCGCCGGCCCTGGGCGTCCCGGGCCTCCCCCACGATGCGGCCGGGGATACGCCGCGTCAGGGCCGCCGAGACCGCCATGATCCCCAGGAACGGCCCCCCGTAGTTGAGGTCGTTCCCCAGGCTCTGGCCCTCGGCGGTAACGACATCCGCGCCGTAACTGCCGGGACTCCTGAGGAGCCCCAGCATGATGGGGTCGGCGTGGACGATGAAAAGCCCCCCCCGGTCATGGACGGCCCGGGCGGCCCCCTCCAGGGAGGGGACGCGGCCGAAAAAGCCGGGGTAGGCGGCGACGAGGCAGGCCGGATCCTCCCCCAGGGCGGCCCCGGCGGGGTCCCCGGCATAGGTTTCGATCCCGGCCCCAAAGGGGCTGAGGTAGGTGTCCAGCACCTCCCGGTATTCCGGGTGCAGGTCCGCGGGGAGGAGCACCCGGCGGCGGCCTTCACCGTTCCGCAGGGCCAGCAGGATCCCCTCCGCCAGGGCCGTGGCCCCGTCGTAGTGGCCGGCGTTCACCACCGCCATACCGGTAAGGGCGGCGATCATGCTCTGATATTCAAAGATCCCCTGGAGGGTCCCCTGGCTTACCTCGCTCTGGTAGGGGGTGTAGGCGGTGAGGAATTCCCCCCGGGAGGCCAGGGCCCCCACGGCGGCGGGGATAAAATGATCGTAGGCCCCGGCCCCCAGAAACCAGCGGTAATCATCGGCGGCGGCGTTGGTTTGGGCCAGGGCGTTCAGTTCCGCCAGCACCTCAAGTTCGCTTGATCCCCCGTCAAGGTCCAGGGAGGGAAACCGCAGATCCTCAGGGATTTCAGAAAATAAGGTTTCCAGGGAGGGGACGCCGATCCGGGCAAGCATTTCTTTCCGTTGGGCCTCGGTAACCGGGATATAGGGCACGGTTATTTTTCCTCTTCCGCCCGGACGGTTTTCTCATACTCCTCCGGGGAGAGGAGGGTCTCCCATTCCCCGGGATTATCCGGCAGCACCCGGACCAGCCATCCTTCCCCGTAACAGTCCCGGTTGATAAGCCCGGGATCCTCCGCGAGGAGGCCGTTCACCGCGGTGATCCGGCCTCCCAGGGGGAGGTAGACATCGTTGGCGGCCTTGACCGATTCCACCACCCCAAAGGCGGCGCGGGCGGCAAAGGCCGTTCCCGCCTTGGGGAGATCCACGTAGACAATATCCCCCAGACTGTGCTGGGCGTGATCGGAAATTCCCACGGTGAGTTCATCCCCCCCCTTCCTGGCCCATTCATGGGTCGGGGCAAACCGGGCTTGGGCGTCGGTTTTCATGTTCTCCTCCTATAAACCGGTATATAGAGGGGCCGTTTTACCACCACCCCTTCCTTTGGTTTTTCCCGAATCAAAACCGTTACTTTGGCCCCTATTCCCGCGTATTCCGGGGGGAGGAGGGCGTTGGCCGAATAGGTTCCCGTGGAGGGGCAGAACATCCCCGATACGCAGCGGCCTATTTCCGTACCCCCCCCGTTTAATACGGGGCAGCCCTCCCGGGGAACGCCGCCGGTAACATTGACGGTTACGAGCCGGCGTTTAAGCCCCGCCGCTTTTTGGGCGAGGAGGGCTTTTTTCCCCACAAAGTCCTTTTCAAAATCGCAGGCCCAGGAGAGGCCCCCTTCCAGGGGGCTTATGGCGGGGGAAATTTCGTGGCCGTGGAGGGACATCCCCGCCTCGAACCGGAGGGAATCCCGGGCGGCAAGCCCCACCGGCCCCGCCTCGATCCCCGCCTCCCCGGCCTGGGCCAGAAGATGCTCCCAGAGTTCCCGGGCCCGGCCGGCGTCGTAAAAAAGTTCCACCCCGTCTTCGCCGGTGTACCCGGTTCTGCCGATCCGCAGGGAGAGCCCGGGGACGCTCCCCAGGAGTTCCCCCCGGATCATGCTGAACCGGGGCATGGGCGACACCCGGCCCCCGCTCACCCGGTCCATCAGTTCCACCGCCCGTTTCCCCTGGAGGGCGATCATATAGGTCTCTTCCGAAATATCCCGGAGCGTTACCCCGGAGGACAGGCGGCTCCCCAGGTACTCGACATCGGTTTCCCGGTTCCCGGCGTTGACCACCACAAACCAGGCGTCTTCCCCCTCCTCCCGGTAGATAAAGAGGTCGTCGATGACCCCCCCGGCGTCGTTGAGGAGCAGGGCGTACCGGGCTTCGTTGGGGCGCATATCCAAAATACGGGCGGACACCAGGCCGGAGAGGGTTTCCCCGGCCCCTTTCCCGGAGACGGAAAGCCGGCCCATGTGGCCGGTGTCGAAAAAACCCAGGGAACGGCGGGTCAGCCGGTGTTCTTCCACCGCCCCCAGGGGGTATTGGATGGGCATATCAAACCCCGCAAAGGCCCCAAACCGGGCTCCCGCCCCTTCATGCCAGGGACGCAATAAGGTTGTCTTCACCGTACCTCCTCAAAACCACCGGATCCGGCGC
>JAITKD010000091.1 GCA_031278575.1 Spirochaetaceae bacterium
CATCAAATTTCCGCGCATCGTATCTCCTTATAGCTGAGGCTGTTTCAAACCCCGGCCGGTCTTGGAACAAGCTCAGCCCTTTGACAGTTCCTGCCAACCATAGGGTAAGAAAACCCCTAAAACTGAAGTTAAAGCAGCGCCGATTTATTCTCGATTGAACAAATCAGTGCTTCATTAGGGGATTTTAAAACCGGATCACCGGTACCGGCTTCGCGCAGCGGGCGCAGTAATAGGTGTTTTTCCCCTGGTTTTTTTTCAGGACAAGCCCCCGGGTATTTACCGAATAGCCCCGGCGCCTCACCAAAGGGCTGCCGCAGTGGGGGCAGGGAGTGTCGTTGGTTTCTCCGGGGATGTTTCCGGTATAAACATAGGCCAGGTCTTCCCGGGCCCGGCGGGCGATTTTTTCGAGCCGGGAAGCATCCGTAGGGGGGGCGTCCCAGCGGTAGCCGGGATGATAGGCCGAAAGGTGCCAGGGTATATGGGGAGAAAGGCCCGTTAAAAATTTCAGATACCCTTCAATTTCTTTTTCGCCGTCGTTAAGGTCCGGTACGATCAGGGTGGTAACTTCCAGGTGTACCCCCATCCGGTATGCCAGGGTGATAAACTCCAGCACGGCCGTCAAATTCCCCCCCAGGGTCCGGCTATAGGTATCCGGGGAAAATGATTTAAGATCGATGTTGGCCGCATCGGTCAGGGCCAGGATATCTGCCGCCGCTTCTTTTTGTAAACATCCGTTACTCACCAGTACATTGGCTATCCCCCGTTCCCGGGCGATTTTCATACAATCCAGAAGGTATTCAATATGGATCAGGGGTTCCGAATAGGTATAGGCAAGCTGGGTAAACCCCGCGGCCAAGGCCGCTGCCACCGCATCCTCCGGGGAGAGATGCCGGGTATCCGCATGGATATCCTGGGAAATGCGCCAATTCTGGCAAAAGGGACAGTAAAGGTTACAACCCAAGAACCCCAGGGACAGGATCGAAACGCCGGGCCGGTAATGGTAGAGGGGCTTTTTTTCGATGGGGTCCGCCGCCATGGAGGTGATCCGGCCGTAAAAGGGAATGGCGCCCGCCCCGTCCCGGTTTACCCTGACCCCGCACCGGCCGGATTCCCCCGCCGGAATGGAACATGATCGGGGGCAGAGGATACACCGGACGGTATTTGCGGGAGCTCCCCGGGGAGAAGTTATAAAATACCGGCCCCCGCCCCCGGTAGGGGTCATGGGGAGGGGGCCCTTAAAAACCCTTCACGCAGATCCTGGTGTTTGGCGGTGAACTGTGTCGAATCCTCCACTTCAAAGGGTTCCAGGATGACCCCGTGGGCGCCCTTACGGATCCAAAGTTTTACCAGGGGGACTCCTTCCCCGGCTTCGGTAACCGCGGAAAGGACTTCCTCAATACAAAGGATATCCTCAAATTTAAATTCCAGAAGTTTGGTGTTGTTCCCCAGGGGATCGTAAATAAGGATAATTTTATTTTTATCCGACGGATGCTGCCGGGGACACCCAATAAAAGGAACCGTATCCTTAGGAGGTCTTCCCGTAGTTTTTGCGATCTCATAAAACGGTTTTAATTCAGGCAGGCTTGCTATACCCATGGTTACCTCC
Organism: Spirochaetaceae bacterium; assembly: GCA_031278575.1. Lineage (GTDB taxonomy): Bacteria > Spirochaetota > Spirochaetia > Treponematales > Breznakiellaceae > JAIRMO01. Next base: position 1,607 of record JAITKD010000091.1, read on the forward strand.
CTTTTTTAACTATAACCCTTAGCCGGGCGGGGATCAACGGTTATTTTTTGGGGAGTCCGGTTTTCCATCGAACTTTTGAACGGCAGCCGCTCCGCGGGTCCGTAACGGTCCGGGAAGCGGCCGGCCCCATCCTCCGGTTCATAAACGCCCTTCGACCCAAAGATTGATAAGATACCGGGAAACGGAGCCGAAACCCGGAAGATCGGGCAGTTCATCCCGGCTGAACCAGCGGGCGTCCTCAATCTCTTCCCCGTCGGGGGTAATGAGCCCGCCTGCATAATGGGTCTTAAACCCGATCATCAGGGAATTCGGGAAAGGCCAGGGCTGGGAGGCGACATAGGCCGTATCCCGGACCTCAAGGCCGACCTCTTCCCGAACTTCCCGGATCACGGCGGCTTCGAGGCTTTCTCCCGCTTCGGTAAATCCCGCGATAAGGCTGTATATCTTGCCGGCAAATTTTTTGTTATGGGCCAGGAGGGCCGTGCCGTCGTCCCGGAGGATGAGGACGATGATCGCCGGGGATATCCGGGGAAATTCCAGTCTGCCGCAGGAAGGGCATAACCGGGCCAGTTCAAGGGGGGCGTCCTGATTCCGGGCGCCGCAGCTTCCGCAATAAACCGATTCCCTCCGCCATTGCATAATATGATAGACCCGGAAAAATCTTCCCACGAGGCCGCCGCCGTTGAGGATTTCCCCGCTCCCGGCCTCCGCTGCGATGAGGGACAGGGCGGAACGGGTCGGCGAAAGGCGCCAGTTTTTGGGAAGGGGTACCGTATCTTCCAGGAGATACCCCGGGATGAACTCGGCCCCGGAAGGGGAGGGTACCAAAAAAGGCGGCGCCTCCCCAAAAGCCGCCCGGATCCGTTCCAGGGGAAGCCCCCGGAGGGCGGCGGTATCGGAAACATCCTCCGGTAGTACCAGATTATTCCCCTGAAAAAGATACACCCCATCGGTCTGAGCCCTACGCAAAATAAACCTCCCGCTGTATCTATAGTACGATAGAGCCCCCCGCACCGGTCAAGGGCCCTAAGGAAGCGCTGATTTATTCAATCGAGAATAAATCAGCGCTCCTTTAACGTTGTAAAATTGCCGATGATTCAACGCGGGCCATTGTATTACCGGGAATAGTCGGTTATACTTGAACCGGTCCCAAAACTAATTAACCATGCGCTAAAGCGCGTGGTTTTGGAACAGGTTCTCGCGGTTTTTCAGGCGTTTAGCCTTACAAAACCGCGGATGTACGGTTGCTTTCCCAAAAACTGAAGTTTTGGGAAAGCCGCACGGTTAAAATATTTTCAGGGCCTTGGGAAGGGGTCCGGTTGTTTTTAAGGAAGGCGTATCGTGAACCAGGCTCTGGAGAATCTTAAAACCCGCGGTTTTTTTCAGCAATGTACCAATTCCGAGGGGCTTTCGGCCCTCTTTGATGTGGGGCCGGTTACTTTTTACGTGGGTTGCGATCCCACCGGAACGAGCCTCCACATCGGCCACATGGTGCCTTTCTTCGCTTACCGGCACCTCCGGGCAGCGGGCCACAAGGGAATAGCCCTGCTCGGGGGGGGGACCGCCCGGATTGGGGACCCTTCGGGGAAAACCGAAATGCGCCGGATGTTGACCTATGAGCAGCTTGATGTCAATGCCGCGGCCATAACCAAACAGTTGGACCGTTTTTTGGGTTTTGACGGCGAGGGGGCCCGGTGGGCCAATAACAAGGATTGGCTCGCGGAGCTCAATTATATCGACTTCCTCCGGGAGATAGGCAGCCATTTTTCGGTCAACCGGATGTTGAGTTTTGAGGCCTATAAACTCAGGCTGGAGACGGGTCTTTCTTTTATCGAATTTAACTACCAGCTTTTGCAGAGTTATGATTTCTTGGAATTGTACCGCCGATACGGCTGCCGTCTACAAATTGGGGGGGATGATCAGTGGGGTAATATCGTAGCCGGGGGGGAACTTATCCGGCGTATTGAGGGGGCCGAAGTTTTCGGCATGACTTTTCCCTTGGTGACTACCGCGGACGGCAAGAAGATGGGTAAAACCGAAAAAGGAGCGATCTTTTTGGATCCCGGCATCACCAGCCCCTATGATTTTTTTCAGTATTGGCGGAATGTGCAGGACGCGGATATCCGGCGTTTTCTCCTGATGTTTACCTTCCTGCCCGTGGAGGAATGTGAGGCCCTCACCGCCCCCGGGCTTGACCCCAACGGGGCCAAGGAACGGCTCGCCTGGGAAGTAACCGCGTTGATCCACGGCAGGGAGGAAGCGGACCGGGCTATGGCCGGGGCCCGGGCCGCCTTCGGCGGAGAGGGGGATAAATCCGGTATGCCCCGGGTGGACCTCCCCCGTTCCCGGTTTGAGGCGGGGTATAATGTGGTGGACCTCTTTACCGATGCGGGACTGGTCCCGAGCAAAAGCGAGGCCCGCCGCCTGGTTCAGCAGGGGGGGGGCTTTGTATCCGGCTCCGGCGGTCTGCGGGCTGTTGCCGGCCTGACGGCCCTGCTCACCTTCGCCGACTTGGACGGGGACGGCGAACTAATCCTCCGGGCGGGGAAAAAACGGTATTGTCGGGTGGTTACTACCACCTGAGCCGGTTTCACGAATACGATGCCCTCAGCCCCGATGATATGGTGGCCCTGGACCTTGCGGGCCGGAGCGCTGCGGGCCGTTTTGACCCTTCCTCCGATACCGATGCTCACCGGGAGTTATACCGGGTGTTTCCGCATATCGGCGGTGTCTGGACTTTACCAGTCCAGACCCATAGCCCAAAACCAACCGGGTTTTGCAAGCTCCTCCGTCCTAAAAAATCCCCCCCAGGGAAGGCGCCTGCATATTCATGGTGATGTTTCCAACGCCTGTTCGGGATCGTATGGTGCATAGAGGCGCGGATCCGATAGATAGGTTCATTGGCCCGCTGTTATCCACACGGTACTGTTTTTCCGGTGAATAAAGCCGTATGTTTCCGCTTCCGGTGAGGGCGTCCACGTGAAAAGAAAGTTCTTCGGGGAGGGACAGGGCTATCGCTCCGATTCCGGTCTCGAATAAAAGATCGCCGGTTACATACTCCATCCCCACGGTTATCCGTCCCAAGGAAGTCTTGAATGTCCCTGATCCCCGGGCGGATTGGACCATGATGGAACCGCTGAGGGCATCAAGCCGCATCGTACCTTCCGCATGGTTTATATTGACGTTTCCGTTGGCCGACTTTATGTATATGTTTTCAGCAAAAACCCGTCCCAGGGTTATGAAACCACTGGAAAGCTCGATCACCAAATTTTTTAATATAAGCTCCTTTTCTGAGATGAGGGCGCCTGAATTAATATAGATACTACAATTCTCCCGATAAGACCGGGGGATATATACCTCAATTTTAACATCGGTCTGATTTGGTGAGGTCCTTGGGCCCTCTATAATAGAGAGGACGGAACCCTCAAGGAAGATATTTCCAAAATCTTCAGGATTATACGCGGTTGTATACTCTTTTAATACCAATTCATCGTTATCGCTTTCCAACAGGGTAAGGTGAGCCGTGGTATACGAAACGATAAGGGAAGTAACCCCTCTTATATTAATAGATTTACTATGATTTCCCGGGTTGTTTTCCGAAGAAAAACTCTGAACCGCCATACTCAGGGTCATCAGTATCACCATGACGTTACTATTCAGCCGAGTTTTTAAAACCATAGATTTAAAATCTCCTTATCGGTATAGTATACTCCAATAAGGCGTTGCCTTGCAACCTCATGGGGGAAATCTTGCGGCATCCCTTTTCCGGTTATAGAATAAGAGAGGAGAGTTATATGGCGATAGATATTTCTAAATCCGCGCTTCTGGTAATTGACATCCAAAATGATTTTTGCCCGGCTTATATTTCAAAGGCCGGCGAAAAACGGCCTGCCGGCTCCCTGGCGGTAAACCGGGGCGATAGGGTTATTGAACCCCTCAACCGGACGGCGGAAAAAATTGCCGAAAAAGGGAATGAAATCATCGCCACCCAGGATTGGCATCCCCCCCGGCATGTTTCCTTTGCCGCGTCCCATCCGGGAAAGCAAATTAACGATAGTATCACCCTGCCGGTTTCGGAAGAGGCGGTACGGCGGTATCGGCAGCGGTTTCCCGGCCTGGATTATCCGCTTCATGGGGAAATATCCCAGATTTTGTGGCCGGTTCATTGCGTACAGGACAGTGAGGGCGCCGAATTTCATGATGAATTCCGGCGGGAACTGGTTACCCTGGTCCTCCGTAAAGGAGCCCGGGAAGATCTGGATTCCTACTCCGCTTTTTTTGAAAATGACCGGTGTACCCCGACGGAACTTCATGATTACCTTCAGGTCCGTTCCGTCAAAACCGTCTTGATAGGGGGACTCGCCACGGATTATTGTGTGTTTTATAGTGTGATGGACGGAATTCGGCTGGGTTATCGGGTTATCCTATTGGAGGACGCGGTGGCAGGGGTGGGGTTTCCCCCGGGCTCGGTAGAGCGGGCGGTCAAAACGATGAAGGAAGCGGGGGCGATCTTTATCGCTTCCCGGGATATATGATGAACCATATTTCAGCGTTATTTGCGGATTTTTACTCCCTTACCATGGCCCAGGGCTACTGGAAAAAGGGCCTTAATACGCAGGTGGTATTTGAGATGTTTTTCCGCCGCCAGCCCTTTTCCGGGGGATTTTCCGTATTTGCCGGGTTGGGGACCTTGTTGGAGGCGATCAAAACCTTTTCCTATTCCGCCGAAGATATGGCCTATCTGGAACGCCTTGGTATTTTTGAAACGGCCTTTCTGGATTACCTTAAGGATTTCCGGTTTACCGGATCCCTGTGGGCCATGGATGAAGGGACCGTGGTATTTCCCCAGGAACCCCTCGTCAGGATCCGGGGGGAACTCATCCAATGCCAAATAATAGAAGGGATGCTCCTCAATATCATTAATTTTCAAAGCCTCATCGCCACCAAAACCGCCCGGATCTGGCTTGCCTCCGGTAAAGGTTCGATCATGGAATTCGGCCTCCGCCGGGCCCAGGGGTACGACGGGGCTATGTCGGCCTCCCGGGCGGCTTTTATCGGCGGCGCCGTGGGCACCTCCAATATCCTGGCGGGTAAGGAATTCGGTATCCCCGTCATGGGAACCATGGCCCATTCCTGGGTTATGGCCCACGGCAGCGAAGCGGATGCCTTTGAGGTATATGCGGACATGTACCCGGATCGGACCATTTTTCTTATCGACACCTACGATACCCTGAAGAGCGGGGTATTAAACGCGATAAAGGTGGGGAAACGGCTTACCGCCCGGGGGAAAAATTTCGGGGTCCGCCTTGATTCGGGGGACATCCACTATCTTTCCGTGGAAGTCCGGAAACTTTTTGACGCCGCCGGTCTTACCAAAGCCACCATAGCGGTTTCCAATGATCTGGATGAGACCATCATCCAAACCCTCACCGACGCGGGGGCGCCCATTGATTCCTGGGGGGTGGGGACCAACATGGTAACCGGGGGCAACGAGGCGGCCTTTACCGGGGTGTATAAACTCACCGCCCGGGATAACGGGGAGGGCGCCCTGGTACCGGTTATGAAATTCTCCGATAACCCCGAAAAAACTACCACCCCCGCGGTAAAACAGGTCTGGCGGGTGAAGGATCCCCAGGGGATGACCGTGGCGGATGTCCTCAGCCGGGAGGATGATCCCGCCGGTCCTGAAACCATAGAACCGGGGAACCGGTATGCTTTTTGGCATCCTTCGGCGGATTACCGCCATTTTTATCATACCGTTGATGGCGTCGTGGAACCCCTCCTCAAATTGCGATTTTCCCGGGGGGAATTGACGGCGGTTTCTCCCTCCCTTGGGGAAATTCAAAAGAAGGTTCAAGCCGGCTTGGAAACCTTTGATACGAGTTATAAACGGCTCCTCAACCCCCATATTTACAAGGTTTCTATTACCCAAAGGCTGCGGGCCCTCAAATTGGATCTCATCAGGAATTACCTGGGGGATCTATAGGCTGGGCGGATTTCAGAACCCGATTGGGGATTTTTAATTTAAGGCTGCGGTTTTAAAACATGACAAACCGCTTAGGCCATTAGGGAAACGCTGATTAACTTGACGCTCATCGCGTTTCCCTAATGTATTTGCTCATTTCATTGCGCAAATACAATGTTAAAGCAGCGCCGATTTATTCTCGATTGAATAAATCAGTGCTTCCTTAGAGGAGTATTCATGAACGAGATCCAGGTACATTTCCCCGACGGTTCTTCCACCGGCTGTCCCTTTGGGACCCAGGTAGACGCCTTTTTAGACCGCCTTGGCGTTATTCCCGGGGGGATGGCGGCGGTCCGGCTAAATAATGAGATTTTGCCCCTCTCCACCAGGCTCGAAGTCAATGCAACCCTGGCGCCCGTACCCCTGGAAGCCCCCGACGGGGTCATGATATACCGCCGGTCCCTGGCATTTCTCCTGGCCGTAGCCGCCCGGAACCTGTTTCCCGATCGGAGCCTCTACGTGGGGCACTCCCTGGGGAACAGCTATTACTATACCTTTGCGGATGAAAAAAAGCCCTTGCCCAGGGAAATTGAGGATCTTACCCGGGAGATGAACGCCCTGGTTGCGGAGGACCTCCCCATTTCCTTTGGGTATATGGCCTATGGGGAAGCCCTGGCGCTGTTTAAAAAAAACAAACAAACCGATACCGGCCTCCTTCTGGAGCAGCGGAGTGAATCCAAAATCAAGGTTAATGAATGTAAAGGGTTTGTGGATCTGTATATTGCCCCCCTGGTAAACCGGACCGGGATCCTGCGGGCCTTTTCCCTCTTGCCCTACCACGACGGGTTCCTCCTCTGTTTCCCCGGAGTTGGCAGGGGCGATACCCTAGATCCCTTTGAAGACAGTGCCAAGATCTTTTCGGTGTATCGTGAATATAAAAAATGGGGCCGTATCGTGGGAGTCCACGCGGTAGGGCGCCTCAACCGGCTGGTATCGGAACGGACCGTTAAGGAGTATATCAGAATTGCCGAGGCCTTCCAGGTTAATAAAATAGCCGAAATTGCCGCAAAGATATATGAAAAACGGGAGGTCGTCAAGGTAATCCTCATTGCCGGCCCCTCCAGTTCCGGTAAAACCACCACCGCGAAGCGGCTCGCCATTCAGCTTAAAGTTATGGGTATAGATCCGGTAGCCATAAGCCTGGATGATTATTATGTCAATACCGATAAGACCCCCCGGGATGAAAAGGGGGAGCCTGATTACGAATGTCTTGAAGCCCTGGATGTACCCTATCTTAACGAACAACTGGTGGCCCTCTTGGAAGGTAAGGAGGTAGAAATCCCCCTATTTGACTTCAAGATAGGAAGGCGCCGGGAAGGGGGGGGCAGGCGGATCCGGATGGCGAGAAGGACCGTCCTCATCGTGGAAGGTATCCACGGCCTGAACGATGCCCTGACTCCCCAGATAGGGGGGGATAAAAAATTCAAGATCTATGTGTCCGCCCTCACCCAGCTCAACCTGGATGACCACAACCGGATCCCCACCAGCGATAACCGGCTTTTGCGGCGGATTGTCCGGGATTATCAATTCCGGGGAAACAGCGCCGTGGGCACCATCAAAATGTGGCCCAGTGTTCAGCGGGGCGAACGGAAACACATATTCCCCTTCCAGAACGCGGCGGATGTGGCCTTTAATTCCGCGCTGGATTATGAATTGGCGGTCCTGAAATTCTACGCCGATCCCCTGCTCCGGTTGGTAAAGCCGGATCTACCCGAATATTCCGAGGCGGCGCGGCTCCTCTCCTTCCTTGAAAATTTCGCCCCCATCCCTCCCCAATTCGTACCGGGACAGAGCATCCTCAGGGAATTTATCGGGGAGAGTGAATTTAAATATTAGCGTTGAGGCAGTTTCAAAACTGAAGTTTTGGAACTGCTTCTTACCCCTGGAGAAAATAGCATAAGCCGTAACGGCTTAACTTGTAAAGAATTAACCATTTTCTCCTAATATACGAGGGGATACAAAAAGTTTTTGGGGAGGGTCCTCCAAAAAACAACTACCGAAACCCCGGATCAAACCGTAAAGGACTCCCCCAGTTGACCGCAGGCGCCGGAAACCCCCAAACCCTTTCCCCGGCGCCGGGTTACCCCAAGCCGCCGCCGCGTCATCCCTTCGGAAAATTCCTCAATTTCCCGGACCGTTGGTCTCCCCAAGGGACGGCCCTCAAATTCCAGACCCTCCACCGGGTTCCAGGGGATGAGATTTACCACCACGTCCAGTCCCTCCGCAAAGTCCGCCAGGGCATCCATATCCCGCCGCCGGGTGTTAATCCCCCCCAAAAGCACCACCTCCAGGGTAACCCGGCAGCCGGTTTTTTGCTGGTAGTATAACAGGGCCTCCCGTAAACGGGGGAGGGGATGGGTCATGGTTGCCGGCATCAGCCGTTTCCGCAGGTCTTCATCGGCGGTGGTAAGGGAGACCGCAAGCCGCACCTTCGGTCCATGATCGGCTAAGTCCAGGATCCCGGGGATGACGCCGCTCGTGGAGACCGTAATCCGCCGTTTGGAAAATCCCAACCCTTCAGGATCGGTGAAGATCCCCAGGGCCCGACGGAGTTCCGTAAGGTTCAACAGGGGTTCCCCCATACCCATAATAACGATATTGGCAATTTCCGGGCCATCGACGGGACCGTTCCCCGTCCCGGTTCCCGCGGTTTGAATATGGAAAAACTGTTCGATTATTTCTCCGGAATCAAGATTACGCAGGAAGCCCAGAGCGCCGGTCTTACAAAAAGCACAGGCCATGGGACACCCCGCCTGGGTAGAAAGACAGGCGGTCCGGCGGCCCCCGCCGTCAACCAAAAGGACCCCTTCGATCTTTGCGCCGTCCCTCAGGGTTATCCTGAGTTTAACGGTTCCGTCGGGATCCGCCAGCCGGGAAGAAACCTGGCTGGAATAGAGCATAAACCGGAAATCCAATTCCTCCTGTAGATCCCGGGGAAGGTCCGTCATATCAAAAAAAGACCGGGTTCCCCGGATTATCCACCGGTAAACTTGTTTGGCCCGGAACGGAGGTAACGGAGAAAAAAGCGCCTTTAATTCTTCCAGGGAGAGCCCTGACAATACGGATTTAACCATTATCTCATTATAAAACAACGGGGCCCATCCCGGGTATCTTTAGGGAAACGCTGATTAACTTGACGCTAATCGCGTTTCCCTAATGTATTTGCTCATTTCATTGCGCAAATACAACGTTAAAGCAGCGCCGATTTATTCTCGATTGAATAAATCAGCGCTTCCTTAG
>JAITKD010000097.1 GCA_031278575.1 Spirochaetaceae bacterium
CTGATTTATTCAATCGAGAATAAATCGGCGCTACTTTAACGTTGTATTTGCGCAATGAAATGAGCAAATACATTAGGGAAACGCGATTAGCGTCAAGTTAATCAGCGTTTCCCTAAGCGGGGCCGCATGAAATTAGGGATGCATTTTTCATGCACGCTATATAGAATTACTCCCCCATTGTTGAGCCGTATTTTTTGGGATACAATACGGTAAAGGGGGATGGGGTGAAAATAGCGTTGATACATTATCACCTGCACCGGGGGGGCGTAACTTCGGTGGTGTACAATCAGGCAAAGGCCCTGGTGGAAGGGGGGGATGAGGTTTTACTTATTACCGGGGATGAGCCCCCGGCGGACTGTCCCTTCCCCGGGGTATTGGTCAAGGCGCTTCAGTATGACCGCGCCGCCGCGCCGGAGACCCTGGGCCGGGAGCCGGAGGAAAGGGCCCGGAACCTGGCGGAATCCCTTATCCGGGTAATGGAAGCCCATTGGGGGACTCCCGCGGATATCGTCCATGTGCATAATCCCCTGATTCAAAAAAACGCCGCCCTGGTGCCGGCGTTGAATATTTTAACCAAACAGGGGCTTCGTTTTTTACTACAGAACCACGATTTAGCCGAAGATTTCCGGCCCGATGTGTATGTAGCCCATGGGGAATACCCGGAAAACTGCCATTACGCGGTGATTAACAGCCGGGATTATTCTTTTTTGCACCGGGCGGGGCTCAAACCCGAAGGGCTCCATTTATTGCCCAATGAGGTGTTTCCCCTGGATGCCGAGGCGGGGCTGGAACGGACCCGTTATCTCTATCCGGTCCGGGCCATTAAGAGAAAAAACATCGGGGAAGCCTTGCTTTTGTCCCTGTTTATTCCCCAAGGTAAAACCGTCGCCATTACGCTGCCCCCGAATTCTGAAAAGGATGATAGGATTTACCGGTTCTGGGTTGATCTTGCGACGGAACTCAATCTTCCGGTGGAATTTGAGATAAGCGCTGCCGATACCTTTTCCCGTATTATCGGCAGCTCCTGTTGTGTTATAACGACCTCGGTTAAAGAGGGGTTTGGGTTTTCTTTTCTTGAACCCTGGACCGCCGGCCGGGCGGTAATAGGGCGGCGGATTTATGTCTGTAAAGACTTTGAGGAAGCCGGGGTACGGTTCGATTCCCTCTATTCGTCTATCGATATTCCCATGGTCTATATTTCCCAGACCATGCTTCGTAAAAAAATGGATCATGCCATAGCCGGGATTTATGAGTCCTTTGGTCTTGAACCACCCCCATATATTATTAAAAGGCTGAACGATGAATTTTTTTCCCGGGAGGAACTGGATTTCGGCCGTATGGACGAAGAGTCCCAGGAATATATCATCCGTACCATGATGTCCAATGAAGCGGTGTTTCGGGATATCGCGGAGGCTAATCCTTTTCTCGCGGGGCTTGCCGCATGGCGGCCCGACGAAGCCCTTATCAGCCGGAACCGGGAGGTCATATCCAAGGCCTACGGCAGGGAAGCGGCCATTAAAAAAATACGGGATGTTTACCAGGCGGTGTATACCACCCCGGTGGTTCATAAAATTTCAAAAACCATGCTCCTGGAACTGTACCTGGATCCCCTGCGTTTATCCCTGGTTGAGGTGGGAAATGAATGAGGCCCGGAGGAAGGATTTTATCGACCTTATCCGGAACGCTTCTCCCCCCTTGTTTTCATCCGGGGCCCCGGAACTTAAGGCGGACTTAGCGGCCCTGGTATATCCCGGCGTCAAAAGCCCCCTCCGGGGGATCCGGGCGGTCCTTTTCGATATTTATGGGACCCTTTTTACCTCCGCCGCCGGGGATATAGGCGTTGATGGGGGGTATAGGCGGGAGGCCCTTGACGCCCTTGCCCGGGAGTATGTTCCGGGATGCGGCGGTGAAGCGCTTACGGCATATTTCCGTGAGGAAGTTCTTCAAACCCATGCCCGGCTTTACCCCCGGACCCCCTACCCGGAGGTCAGGGTTGAAGCAATTTGGGCATCCCTGTTTAAAGGGCCGTTATCCCGGTATGCGGCGGCCGGCATGGATACGGAAGAATTTGCCCTCCGGTATGAATTGGCGGTAAATCCGGTTTTTCCCAAACCCGGTATCCGAGCGCTTTTTGAAAAACTCAAAGAACTCCGAATGATTTTGGGGATCATCTCCAACGCCCAGTTTTTTACCCCCCTTTTGTTTGAGGTTTTTTTTGAAAAATCCCCGGAAGCCTTGGGGCTTGACCCCCGGCTCCTCATCTATTCCTTTGAAGCCGGGGAAGCGAAACCTTCACCGGTTCTTTTTAAAACGGCGGCGGACCGCCTGAGATCCCGGGGAATCTCCCCGGATACCGTCCTTTTTGTGGGGAACGATATGCTGAAGGATATCTACGGCGCCGCTTCCGGGGGGTTTAAGACCGCCCTTTTTGCCGGGGACGGCCGATCCCTGCGGCTCCGGGAGGGGGATCCCTTGACGGAAAAACTCCTTCCCGATGGGATAATTCGTTGTTTGTCCGATATTCCCGCCATGATAGGTTAATAACCTATTCCCAAAGGCCGATCATTAAAGAAAACGGAAAGAACGGGGATAAAAAGATTGTTTGTTAAAGAAATGGGGGATCTGATTCTTCAAGTAATCACCTCGTGGCAGGTCATCGTGGTTACGGTGGTTTTCGTGATTTATTGTTTTCTGGTCAGCGCCGCCGCACGGCTGTCCCATAAGACCCGGATAAAACGACCCTCCATGTCTAAAAAAGACATCCAGGTCCTTCCCCCCGCGGATCCATCGCCCAATGAGGGCGTCGATACGATGGATGAGCTCGGACTTGAGGAGTAGCGCTTTGACCAACTCCTCATCAAAGGGTCAGTTTGTTTTTCCACAAAAAATTTTTTATCCTTCTGATTTTATTGTCCCGAAGGAATAGGGTGATTGCCTGTTTTGCCTCATCATCGGACCAGGATAGGGCGGTCCGGGACAAAACCCGGGCGGCTTCGGCAAAGGTGTAACGCCTTGAGTTTTTGCGGAAAAATTCCCCAAGGGCATCTTCCTCCCGGAGACTCCCCCGGGCCAGGCCTTCGCAGACATCACAACAGGCCGATTCCGGGCTTTCACCTTCCCCCTCATAATTGAGCAGTCCGAGGAGGGCTTGCCTCCGGCAGGTTCCGGTGTTTTTGGCATAGGTGATAAGCGCCGAGAGCCGGGCCCGGTCCGCCGGGGTTTTGGCCCGTTTCAGGGCCGATTCGTCATCAGGCCCCCAGAGCAGGATCGCCCGGGAAAGCCGTCCGTCCCTGCCGGCCCGGCCCGATTCCTGGAGGTAGGCTTCCACCGAGGGGGGACAGTCCCGGTGGATCACGGTCCGTATATCCGCCTTATCCACCCCCATGCCGTAGGCGCAGGTTGAAACCAATATTCCCCGGGGGCTTTTAAAAAACCAGGTTTCGGCTTCGGTTTTTTCTTCCCGGCTTAAGCCCGCGTGGTAAAACCGGATCTCAGGGTCCCCCAATTCGTTCCGTAGATACCGGGCCAGGTTTTGCGTACCCGGCCGGGACGAGCAGAACACAATGGCGGGCCGTTCGTTTTTGAGGAGCAGGTCCCGGACCGCCGGGTCCCGGAGCATACAGCCCCGGGCCGCGTACCGGATGTTACTCCGGTCCGGGTTGCCGATGATCCGGCGGGTTCCCCCTCCCCCAAAAATGTAGGTTCCAATTTTTTCCAGTACCGGGCCGGAAGCGGTAGCGGTAAAGGCCGTCACCAGGGGCAGGGTGTTCTCCTGAACCGCCCCCCCGGCGGCGGCTATAATTTCCCCGATCCGCAGATAACTGGGCCTAAAGCGCTCCCCCCATTCGCTGACACAGTGGGCTTCGTCGATCACCACATGGATGATCCTAAGGGCCTTGAGTTTTTCCATTACCCGGGGGCTTAACAAAACTTCCGGGTTGGCGATGATAAACCGGCTTTTCCCGGAACCGGCCGTATCCCAAATGTCCTGCCGTTCCCCGGGGCTTTGCCCCCCCCGGAGCAGTACCGGATCAAATCCCCGTTCTTTTAAACGCCGTTCCTGGTCCGCCATCAGGGAGAGGATGGGGTAAATCACCAGGGTGGGGCCTTCCAACAGCATGGCGGGGAGTTGGAAGCAGAGGGATTTTCCCGCGCCGGTGGGGAGGATCACGATCTGTCTGCCCAGGCTCCCCCGATCATCCGGTTCGGGACGTTCCGGGTTTTCCCCCTCCCGGGCCGCGTTTCCGGCGGGGATTGTTTCGGCCGTTCCGTATTTCTCTGTTTCCGGTGGTTCCGGCCAGCGAACCTTCATCCCCGCCGCCTCCGCCGCTTCCAGGATATTGGTGATAACCAGCCTTTGATACGGAAAAAGATAGGAAAGGCCAAAAAGCCGCCGCGCCGCGTCCCCTAAAGGGTCCCGAACCGATTCGGATTCGACCGGATCCGGAACCCAGGGGGGGAATACCCCCTCCGGGAGGGCGGGGAGCTTTATTGGTTCCGTTTTTATATGGCCATCCATAGGCGCCTCCTTGAGGGAACCGCTGAAAACTGAATTTTTCAGCAGTCCCCTTAATATATGGTACGGAACTGCGGTTTGCTTTAGTTTTTTAAAAAAAATTTACCGGAACCGGGTAAAAATCAACCGGGTTTGAACAATGGCTTCTCATAGGCCCCCCGGTAGTTTAGCGGGATAAACGCATAGAAATTTTTGTTCCCTTTTTTGGGGCGCATTTCCGGCGCTTTGCGCCGGAAACCGGGCTATCCGCTCTGATAAGAAAGCCCTGCCCCTTGGGCTAAACTTGACCCACAATTCAAATTGCCTGCCTGTTTCAGGACAGACCTTTCCCCGGCGCGTTTTCGGTTTGGGGTGGACCGGGGAACTACTACGGAACTCAGGGCGGATTAGCGCCGCTTATCCGGGTGCGGGTGCGGGGGAAAGGGGGAATAGGAGGAAAAAAGCAGGGGGGATCGCCGTTTCCCCATACCGGGGTCTGACCCCAGGATCCGTATACCAGCGTCTGCCCCTGATGTCCAAATCCTCCCGCCCCGTTCCGACCTCCTCCTCCTCCGGCGGTTCCCCCTCCAGTATCCACGACCCGTACCGATCCCCCCAGATATGCCCGATCCGGCCGTCCAGGCGGTTGAACCGTTGGGCAAACACCTGTTTCAGCCACTGCATGATCACCGGAAGTTCCAGTCCGTCCGCGGGCTTAATGTAAAACGTCAGCCAGTCATCGGCAAGACGCAACCCGCGAATCTCGAAGACAAACCGGAGTTCTGTCTCATGGAACACCTTGGCAAACAGCGCCAACGCCTTATTGGGTACCGGCGCCGCGGCGCCGGTACCTAAGCGGAACAACGGTTCCCGGTTGTTGACGCGGGTACGGATTTCGTACCACACCCCTTGTTTTAATACGCGTAAGGATCTCATAAATAATATATGGGATTGAAAAGCGGTTTTGCTTTGGTAAAGGGTTCGGAAATTTCAAATTCCGAACAAATTCCGCTAAGGAAGTACTGATTTATTCAATCGAGAATAAATCGGCGCTGCTTTAACGTTGTATTTGTGCAATGAAATGAGCAAATACATTAGGGAAACGCGATTAGCGTCAAGTTAATCAGCGTTTCCCTAGGGATAGAAGCACGATATGAGATAAGGTTTCTGGAGATAGGAACGGAACTGGATCATGTGCATTTTCTGGTTCAGTCGGTGCCGACATACAGCCCCGAGCAGATAGTACGGACAATAAAGAGCATAA
>JAITKD010000098.1 GCA_031278575.1 Spirochaetaceae bacterium
CTGATTTATTCAATCGAGAATAAATCGGCGCTACTTTAACGTAAGGTAAACAAAGTTTACCCTATTTGCGCAATGAAATGAGCAAATACATTAGGGAAACGCGATTAGCGTCAAGTTAATCAACGTTTCCCTAAAAGCGGGATGCCTTTAGATAAATTTAAAGGCATCCCCAGTTTAGCGTTTACGGTATGTGCAGTAGTGTTAGTACCATGTATTTTTATCCGAATAATAGATGCGCACCCCTTGGCTTTCGGTAGTTCTATAGGAATTGGGGAGCAACATTCCCAGCTTAGCCGTGTTTCCATATTTCGTATCAATATACGGCAGGGCGTTATTACTTTTTAACCAAGGCTTTCTCAATACCTGATAAGTCCCGACAGGCCGGCCTACCGCGATTTTACTTCCTGATCGGTTTTGGTATATACCATGGTGTGGGGGGGGACCGATTCGGTAAGCCAGACATTGCCCCCTATGGTACAGCCCCGGCCGATGACGGTCTGCCCGCCCAGAATAGTGGCCCCGGAATAAATGGTTACATCGTCTTCTATGGTGGGATGCCGTTTTTTATCGGCCGCTTCTTTTTTTACCGAGAGGGCCCCCAGGGTTACCCCCTGGTAGAGCTTGACATTCTTGCCAATCACCGTGGTTTCCCCAATGACCACCCCCGTCCCGTGGTCAATAAAAAAGGATTCCCCGATTTGAGCCCCCGGATGGATATCGATGCCGGTACTGCCGTGGACCAGTTCGCTCATGATCCGGGGGATCAGGGGAACCTCCCGAACCCAGAAAAAGTGGGCCAGCCGGTGAACCGTGATGGCTTCAAACCCCGGGTAGGACACGATCACCTCTTCGATACTTTTCGCCGCGGGGTCTCCCTTAAAAGCGGCTTTCATATCCAGGGCAAGGGCGCTCCTGATCCGGGGAAGCTCGTCAAAAAAGTCATTAACAATAAGCTCCGCCGCCGCGTGACAGCCTTCACTCCCGCAGGCGTTTTTTTCGCCGCCGGAAACACCGGCGTTCCGGTTGGAAAAAACCAGGCTTTTTTCCACTTCCCGGATCAGTTCCCGGGCAATATGGTAAACCCGCTCGGCGGTAATAAATTGCAGGTTGTCGTGATCCAGCCCCTCATTTTCCCGGAATCCGGGAAAGATAAGTTCGTCCAGGCCGTGGAGTATATCTTCAATGCTGTCCCGGCCGGGAAGGTTGGAACCCCCGGAATGATTCACCAGGCCGTAACAACCATAGGAAGCGACCAAGGCCTCGATGCTTTTATTCAACCTCTGCATAGCGTATCCTCCCTAAGGAAGCACTGATTTATTCAATCGAGAATAAATCGGCGCTCCTTTAACAAAATCTCGGGGTTGATCTTTAATAAGGGCTGCCGGACGGTCCGACCGGCTTCTCTTTCTCCTGAACGCCGCATTCCCGGCGCCGCCGCAGGGTAAAAAAAGCCCCCGGGCCGGAACTAAAGAACGCCCGGATCGCCTCTTCGTGTTCCCGGACGATCCGCTCCCCATATTGAATAATGGCCGCGGCGCGGGAAAAAGAAAAAGGAGTCCCCATACCGCCGGCATGGATAGTAAAGGACGCCTTTTGTTCTTTTTGTTTAAGAACATGAAGGGTCACATCAAAAACCCGGAAGAGAACCTCCATTCCGGTCCGCAAACTCTCAACGGAACGGACGTTGAAATCCCCCACATCCACCGCCAGGATCTTTTTATACCCCGCTTCCCGGGCCAGGTAAACCGGTAAATTATTGGCCAGCCCCCCGTCCACCAGGAAACGATCCCCCTCCCTGAGGGGCTCAAAAAATACGGGAAAAGACATGGACGCCCGTATTGCCCGGGCAACGGATCCGGAACTAAGCGCCACCTCCCTGCCATCGGCGATATCCACGGCGTTACAACGGAAGGGGATCCGGGTTTCCTCAAAGGTTTTTCCCCCGGAGAGGGTCTCCAGGAGTTCCAGAATCCGCTCTCCCGAATCCATCCCGGGCCGGGCGGCGAGGTTTCCCAAGATTTGACCGGTCTGAACGACCTTACCCAGGGGGCCGTCAATTTTATAGGCAAACCCGTCCAGGTATTTTTTCAGGTTAAATTCCTCCAGGGCGAACCGGGTAAGTTCCGCGCTCTCCATCCCGCAGGCATAAAGCCCTCCCACAATGGCCCCCATGGAAGTCCCCGCCACCAAAGAAGGTGGGGGAAACCCCAGGGAGGAAAAGGCGTTAAGAATACCGATATGGGCAAATCCCTTGGCTCCCCCTCCGGACAGGACCAGAGCCCATTTCAGGTTCGAATTGATCTTCATAGTGATTAATTACAACCCTCACACCCCGTACAGATGTCCCCCTCTCCGGCGGCCGCCATCGCCAATTCCCGCCCGCCGCCGTCCTGGTCCTCCCCGGAAAGGCCGGCGGCGGCGCGGTTCCCCGGAACCGTTTCGGTAAACCGGGGATTATGGCTCCCCGCCTTATCGATGAGGGTGGAGAGATCGGTATTCCCCTTAAACCGGAGGACGTTGACCATAAAAATATTGAGTTTGTTTATGATATTCGGGGGGAGGAGGTTCCCGTCC
>JAITKD010000106.1 GCA_031278575.1 Spirochaetaceae bacterium
GTTGGCGCAATCGGCGCTCCTTTAACGCAAGGTAAACAAAGTTTACCCCATTTGCGCAATGAAATGAGCAAATACATTAGGGAAACGCGATGAGCGTCAAGTTAATCAGCGTTTCCCTAGGGGGCTTTATGAAGGGGAGATTTTTTGCTTTTCCGGGATTGATCCTGTACCTGTTTTTGTGTTTGGGGGGAGGAATGCCGTCCGGCCGCGGCGTGGAAAATCAGTCTCCTTCGGGCCAGGCCCCCCTTCCTGACCCGCCTCCGGAACCGGATTCCCTCACCATCGTCGCCGCCGGGGACAACCTGATCCACGAGTCGATCATCCGGGCGGCCTTCCGGGAGGGGGCCTATACCTTTGATTCCATCTATGCCGATATAAAGGCCCTCATCGAACCGGCGGATATCGCCTTTATCAACCAGGAGACCCCCCTGGCGGGGGAAAAGTTCGGCTATTCCCGGGGTCTTACCTTCAATACCCCCCAGGTCATGGGGAAAACCCTGGCGGAAACGGGCTTTGACGTGGTAAGCCATGCCAATAATCACGCCCTGGACCAGGGCGAGGCCGGCCTTCTTGCCACCATGGACCTTTGGGATTCCATCCCCGCCGTTCAATACCTGGGGATCCACCGTTCCCGGGAACAGCGGGATACCCGCCGGGTCATTATTGAAAAAAACAACATCACCGTGGGTTTTCTGGCCTATACCTACGGGACCAACGGCGTCCCCCTGCCCCGGGACAAACCCTACCTCGTCTCCCTAACGGAAACCGGGGTCATGGCCGGGGAAATCGACGCCCTGCGGCCGCTCTGTGATTTTCTGGTGGTTTCCATGCACTGGGGGAATGAGTACGACCATCAGTATAACCGTACCCAGGAAACCATGGCCCGGTTCCTCGCGGACCATGGGGTGGATCTCATCCTCGGCCACCATCCCCATGTGATCCAGGCGTATCAATACCTTCCCCGGCGGCAGGGCAAAAACACCCTCTGCTTTTATTCTTTGGGTAATTTTTTGGCCGCCCAGGACATGCCCGATACGTTACTGGGCGGGCTGGCCTATATCAAAATAAAAAAGGTAAATTCCGAAACATCCGTCGAAAGGGCCGCCGTCATTCCCACGATCACCCATTTTGACGCGGCCTATAAAGGCTTTCGGATCTATCCCCTCTACCGTTATACCGAAGCGCTGGCCAATTCCCACGGCCGCAAGCGGCCCCAATACGAATTAAGCCTCGCCTATTTTACGGCCCTGGCCCGGAGGATCTTCGGCGAAGGAGTCATCGAACATAACCCCTGGTCCAGGGAAAACAGCGACTAAACGCTTTTTTTACCGTGTTTGATCGCGGCCCTGCAGGTTTTACAGATTTTGACTTTTTTCTCCCCCGCGTCCTGTTCATAAAGAATTTTTACCTTGTCGCGTTTACAAACCGGACATTCACCCCGTCCACGGGCAAAAAGCTCCCGAATTCCTTTACCTCTATGCGCTTTAGCCATTTCCCCTTCCCCGCTTCTTTGGTTTAGACCGCTTCCGCTTTTTCAGCGGCTTTATTTTTACTTTTCTTTTTATCTTCCTTGGCCGCCTTAGACTTGCCGGCTTTTTTCGCCTTTTTATCGGAAGCGCCGTCGGTATCCAATTTATAATCCACCAATTCCAGGACGACCACTTCCGCGGCGTCCCCGGCCCGTTCCCCCAGCTTGATTATCCGGGTATACCCCCCGGGCCGATCCTTCATCCTGACGGCGATATTGGTAAACAGCTTGGCCACCATCCCCTCGTCAAAAAGCCGGGCGGAAACAATACGCCGGTTGTGAACCGAATCAAGTTTGGCCCGGGTTATCAATTTTTCCGCGGTCCGGCGGATCGCCAGGGCCTTTGCTTTGGTGGTCCGGATCCGTTCATGACGGAACAAAGAGGTAACCATACTACGGTGCAGGGCTTTACGATGAGCCGATGACCGTTCAAGGGGGTTAAATCCGCGTTTATGCTTCATCTTCTTCATCCTTCTCTTGCGAGGTAATTTTTACCGCGTTTTTCAACACATTGACGTCGGTTATCCCCAGGCTTAAATTCCACTCCTTGAGTTTTTCTTTTATTTCCTGGAGGGATTTTTTCCCGAAATTCCGGGTTTTGGCGATATCATCCTCGGTCTTCCGGGTCAATTCCCCGATGGTCTTAATATTCGCGTTTTTAAGACAATTAGAGGACCGGACCGACAGCTCCAACTCTTCCACCGGGGTGTTGAGGATCTGGCGGATCCGTTCATCATCTTCATCCATATCCTCTTCGGAACCCAGGTTGTTTTCATCAAAATTGATAAAAATCGAAAAATGATCCTTGGCTATCTTCGCCGCCTCCGCCAGGGCATCGTCGGGTTTAACGGTACCGTCGGTCCAAACCTCCAGGATCAGTTTATCATAATCATTACGCTGCCCTATCCTGGTAGGCTCCACGGCAAATTTAACCTTTTTTACCGGCGAAAAAATAGCGTCCATCGGTATGGTGCCTATTATATCCACATAACGCTCGTTCATTTCCGAAGGAACATACCCCCGGCCCAGATCGATCTGGATCTCAAATTCAAGCCGGGCATTATCCATCAGGGTCATAATATGCTGTCCGGTACTGAGGATCTCAACCTGTCCGGTCCGTTCAAAATCATCGCTTTTTATGTCGTTTTTACCGGTCCACTCATACAAAAGCACATCCTGTTCTACATCCTCGGGAAGCCTGAGCCGAATCTGTTTAAGGTTGTTGAGTACCTCCAAGGTATCCTCAACGATATTCGGAATCGTCTCAAATTCACTGGAAACCGTGTGGGCAATCCCATCGGTATCATAAGAGGTTATCTTGACCGCCGTAATGGCGTACCCCTGAATCGAGGAAAGGAGAACCCTTCGCAAAGTATTTCCCACCGTTGTACCAAATCCTGGTTCAAAGGGAGCGGCGATGAACTTACCATAATTGAGTTTAAGTTCACCATGCTCAAAAGAAATACCCTTGGGGCGTTTGAATCCTTTAAGGAGGTTCTTACGGGCCATGGAGACTCCTTATTTCGAATATAATTCGACAATCATCTGTTCTTTGATGTCTGCAAGGTCAGTTATATCGCTGCGCCGTGGAGCGGCAAGAAATTTCCCTTTCATCCCGTCAGGATCGAGCTGCAGCCAGGGCATAATCCCGGACTTGCCGAATTCCTTCAGAGCCTCCTTCACAATCACCAAATTCTTGCTGGGCTCTTTAACTTCAATAACGTCTTCGGGCCGTACCAAATAGGAGGGGACATTAACGCCCTTGCCATTCACCTTTATATGGCCATGGAGTACAATCTGCCGGGCCTGACTTCGGCTTGCCGCAAAACGAAGCCTATATACTACATTATCGAGCCTGCGTTCCAATAACACAAACAAATTCTCACCGGTAATGCCGGACATCCGCAGAGCCCGGTCAAAAAAGAGGCTGAACTGCTTTTCCTGCATTCCGTAGATACGTTTCAGTTTCTGCTTTTCCCGAAGCTGAAACCCATAGTCGGACCGTTTCCCCGGCCTCGCTTTGGGGTCTTTCCCGGGCGCGGGCCGCTTTTTGTTGATGGGGCACTTGTCACTTTTGCATCGATCCCCTTTCAGCATCAATTTTTTCTGTTCCGCCCGGCACAACCGGCAAACCGGTCCGGTATATCTTGCCATATATTCTCACCCCCCTCTTAGATCCGTCTGGTTTTCCGCGGACGGCAGCCGTTATGGGGAATAGGGGTAACGTCGTTGATCGATTTTACCTTGATCCCCAGGGCGCCCAGTTGACGGATCGCCGATTCCCGGCCTATGCCCGGTCCTTTGACATACACATGTACTTCCCGCAACCCCACCTGCAGGGCCTTTTGAGCCGCGGTTTCGGTAACGGTTTGGGCGGCGAAGGGGGTGGACTTTTTAGCGCCCTTAAACTGTAAACCCCCGGAGCTTGCCCATGAAATAGCGTTTCCCATCAGATCCGTGATGGTTACAATGGTATTATTGAACGTAGCTTGGATATATACGTTCCCCTCATAAACGGATTTTTTTTCTTTCCGCTTCTTTGTATTAACAGCCACCCTATCCTCCGATTTTTTCAAACCCCTGGGGGGTTGAAAGGCTATTTCTTCTTACCGGCAACGGTCTTTTTCTTACCCTTCCGGGTCCGCGCGTTGGTTCGGGTCCTTTGTCCCCGGAGGGGCAGCCCTTTACGGTGCCGCAGCCCCCGGTAACAACCGATGTCCATAAGCCGTTTGATATTCAGGGCTATCTCGGTACGCAAACGCCCCTCAACCTTATAATCGCTTTCAAGGAGCTGCCGGAGTTCGTTTAATTCCTCCGGGGATAGATCGTTGATAAGCCGTTGGGGATCGATCTTGACTTTGGCGCAAATCTCATCGGCACAGGACCGCCCAATCCCAAAAATATAAGTCAAGGCGATATTTACATGTTTATTAGGGAGGTCAACCCCCGCTAGACGTGCCATGGCAACTCCTAACCTTGCTTCTGTTTGTGTTTAGGATTCTGACAAACAATACGGATAATCCCGTTCCGTTTAATCACCTTGCATTTATCGCAAATCGGTTTAACACTCGTCCTGACCTTCATCCCATCCTTCTCCCTTATAGTATCGCTCAAACGGGCAAAAATTACCCGTTTTTATTCAATTAAAACCATTTCAAACTATCATATCTTGAAACGGCGCCCTTAAATTTACGCGGGAAAGCGGAATTACGGCCGCTTTCTTTCCTCAAGGCCGGTTCCAAAACCAGCCGGGTTTTACCACCAATCCCCATCGAGCCCCGGGCTCCTATCCGGAGCTTGACTTTCTATTAAAGCGAATTTTAGCCAATTCGCCAAGGGGGGCAAACGGCCGCCCGACACTACAGGTTCCGGCCCCGCAGACGCCCCCGCTTGGTCAAACCCTCGTGGTAGTGCATCTTCAAAAGGGCCTCCACCTGACTCATGGTATCCAGGTCTACCCCCACCAGGATCAAGAGGGACGTACCCCCCATGAGGTAGGAGATTGACGAGGGAAAGTTAAACAAACGCTGAATAATCGTGGGGAGTACCGCAATCACCGCCAAATAGAGGGACCCGGGCAATACGATCCGGTTTAATATTTTGGTAAGATACTCCTCAATCCGTTCGGTCCTGATCCCCGGGATGGAACCGCCGTTTTCCCGGATGTTTTTGGCAATTTCTATGGGATTCAGGCTCACCTGGGTATAAAAATAGGCAAAAAATATAATGAGCAGGACATACAACACCGTATAGAGGAGGCCCTGGGGGTTCAAGGCACGGGAAATCGCCGCCAGCCACGCCACATTCCCCCCGATGGTGGAAGCTATCTGCAGGGGAAAGGTGAGGATCGACGAGGCGAAGATCACCGGAATAACCCCGGAGGGGTTGATTTTAAAGGGAATATAGGTGTTCTGCCCGCTGTACATCCGGCGGCCCACCACCCGTTTCGCGTAATGGACGGGGATCTTCCGCTGCCCCTGTTGCTCAAACACCACCAGGGCAACCACCGCCACAAACATCACAAAAACCACAATCACAAAAACCGGATTGAGCTGATCGTCCCGCACCCGGCCCACAAGTTCCCACAGGGCCTGGGGAAGCCGCGCCACAATACCGGCAAAGATCAGGAGGGAAATCCCGTTGCCAATCCCCCGTTTGGTGATCTGCTCCCCTATCCACATGAGGAACATGGTCCCGGTCGTAACGGTCAATATGGCGATCAGGGTAAAGGGAACCATCGGCATACTCAAAAGATTTTCCACGCTCCGGGAAATGCTTTGGGCGTATTGGGTTACGGCGAAGGACTGGATAATACAAACCGCCACGGTCCCTATCCGCTGATAACTCTGGATTTTCTTTTTACCCCCCTCCTCCTCGGAGATCTTTTTTAAACTGGGAAAAACGATAAGCAAAAGCTGCATGATGATCGACATGGAGATATAGGGCATGATCCCCAACATAAAGACCGAGAAATTCGAGAAGGCCCCCCCGGCAAAAAAATCCAGATAGTCCACAATGGCGTTTCCGGAATTCTGCTGGGAAAGAAAATAGGTGTTAAGCTCCCGGACATTGATCCCCGGTATGGGGAGTACCGCCCCCAAACGAAAAATTATTAACATCAGGGCGGTAAACAATATCCGTTCCCGTAGTTCTTTTACTCTGAAGCTATCGACCAATGGATTACTTGCCATGTTACCTTTCCTATATTACCGGATTAACCATCGGCGGCAGCGCCCTGTCCTTTCGGCGGGTTCGCCGGACCGCCGCTGATGGAACCCCCGGCTTTGGTTATCTTCTCTTTGGCGGAAGCCGATATGGCCTCAATCCCAAAAACGAGTTTTTTGGTGAATTCCCCGTCCCCCAGAATTTTTACCGGTACGGCGTTTTTAACCAGCTTCTTCCGCATCAGGGAAGCGGTATTTACGGTTTCCCCATCGGCAAAACGTTTTTCTATCTCCCCCAGATTTATCACCTGATAGACCTTCTTGAAGGGATAATTGGAAAAACCCCGATGGGCCAAACGCCGGTACAGGGGCATCTGCCCCCCCTCAAAACCAACGTAGGTTTTACCCCCCGACCGGGCCTTCTGGCCCTTGTTTCCCTTTCCCGCGGTGGTACCCCGGCCCGAGCCCTGGCCCCGGCCGATGATACGTTTCCGTTTATTGGCCCCCTCGGGGGCGTGTAAATCGAACTCAGCCATCAGTTAATCTCCTCCACCGCTACCAGGTGGGAAACCAGTTTGACCATTCCCAAAATAGCGGGGCTCGCCTCCTGCTCTTTGACGGAACCTATCCTCCGCAAACCCAAAGACCGGATCGTGGCGCGGTGTTTGGGTAAGACCCCGATGGTACTGCGGACCAGGCGGATTCGGATTTTCTGCGCCATCTTCCTTACCCCCATAACTCTTTAAGGGATTTACCCCGGTTTTTAGCCACCACTTTTCCGTCCATCAGCAGGCTGATGCACTGAAAGGTCGCCTTCACCACATTGTATTGGTTTTTTGCGCCGATGGATTTACTCAGCACATCCGTAATCCCGCCGGCTTCCATGATCGCCCGGATGGGGCCGCCGGCGATGATCCCCGTACCGGAACAGGCGGGCTTCAACAGAACCTCGGAAGACTTAAAAAGCCCGATAATCTCGTGGGGAATGGTTCCGTTTTTAATGGGAAGCCGCACCATATTCCGTTTGGCTTTTTCAATGCTTTTACGGATGGCTTCGGAAACATCGTTGGCCTTTCCGAACCCGTACCCCACGTTACCTTTCCGGTCTCCCACCACCGTCAGGGCGGAAAAGGAAAACCGGCGCCCCCCCTTGACGACCTTGGCGGTCCGGTTGAGTTTTACCAGCTTTTCGACAAATTCCTTTTCTTGAGAATTTCTATCCCTATCTCTGTCCCTGTCCCGTGAATATTCCATCCCGCCCCCTAGAAGCGGATCCCGGCTTTCCGGGCTCCGTCGGCCATGGCTTTTACCAGGCCGTGATATAAATAACCATTCCTATCGAAAACCACCGTGGTGATATTATTCTCCAGGAGCCGTTTTCCCAATAGTTCCCCGAGCCGCCCCGCCCCTTCCACGTTCCGTTTGATCGTTTTTAGTTCCTTCTCCAGGGTCGAGGCGGAGACCAGGGTGTATCCCTTGGTGTCGTCAATAATCTGAATAGACAACGCCCGGTTGCTCCGGGTAACGCTCATCCGGGGCCGCTCCGGGGTACCGGAAATGGTTTTGCGGATATGGGTTTTCCGTTTGAGCCGTTTTCTGTCTTTTTCAACCATTTTTTGCAACATAACCTATTCCTTAGACAAAATTACCTGACCAATTTATTTAACGCCGGATTTACCGACTTTTCTTCTAATCTTTTCGTCTTCATACCGGATCCCCTTGCCCTTATAGGGCTCCGGCAGCCGGAGTTTCCGGATCTGGGAGGCAAATTCCCCCACCCGCTGTTTGTCAATCCCGCTCACCACCAGCCGGCCGTTTGGCTCGGATGCCACCGAGATATCCTCGGGGATACCCACGTATACGTCGTTGGAATACCCCAGGTTCATGGACAGCAGATTTCCCTGTACCTCCGCCCGGTATCCGACGCCGGTGATGATCAAAGCCCGGGAAAACCCCGACGAAACCCCAACCACCATGTTGTTCAGCAAGTTCCGGTAAAGCCCGTGGTAGGCTTTGGTCTGCTTCTCCTCATTGGCCCGGGAGACCAGGATGGTCTCCCCCTCGGGGGTAAAACTGATAACCGGATGATACCGTTGGGTCAATTTTCCCTTGGGGCCTTCCACGGTGATCACCTCATCCTGAAAGGTAACCCTGACCCCCTGGGGAACTTTAACCGGAATTTTTCCTATCCGCGACATATTAACCTCTTACCAAACGGTACAAATAATCTCGCCGCCGACTTTTTTTTCGGCCGCCTTTCTTCCGGTGGTAACGCCGATGGATGTGGAAACAATCAGGGTACCGTACCCGTTGTACACCCTCGGCATCTTCTTATAACCCGTATACACCCGCCGTCCCGGTTTTGATACTTTTTCAATACCGTGAATGACCGGACCGGTTTCTTCGTCGTACTTCATAAAAACCCGGATGATGTTAATTCCATCCTGATTAACTTTTTTGAAATTTTTGATATACCCTTCGATCTTTAAAATTTTCACGATCTCAAGTTTCAACTTGGAGGTAGGGATATCAACTTTTTCATGCTTCGCCATCCCGGCATTTCGGATTTTGGTCAGCATGTCCGCAATGGGGTCAGATACGCTCATCCTTTTCTCCTACCTTACCAACTCGATTTAGTGACGCCCGGAATAAGCCCTTCGCTCGCAAGTTTGCGGAAGCAAAGGCGGC
Source organism: Spirochaetaceae bacterium (assembly GCA_031278575.1). Lineage (GTDB taxonomy): Bacteria > Spirochaetota > Spirochaetia > Treponematales > Breznakiellaceae > JAIRMO01. Next base: position 8,881 of record JAITKD010000106.1, read on the forward strand.
ACATCTCAAATTTCCGCAGATAACCCCTGGCCCGGCCGCAAATCCGGCAGCGGTTGACTTTTCTCGTCTTATATTTCGGCGTCCGTAACGCCTTTATGATCATCGCTTTTCTTGCCATGTATACTCCTTATTCCGGGCTAATCAGGTTGACCTGACGGGCCCTTAAAATCGGAATTTCGGAACCCAGCGGGAACCGAAAACCACCTCGTTATTTTCTAAAGGGCATACCGAACTTGGCGAGGAAGGCCTTAGCCTCCGCGTCGGTCCGTGCCGTCGTTACAATGGCGACATTGAGTCCGGCAACCCGTTCAATTTTATCAAAATCAATTTCGGGGAAAATAATCTGCTCGGTGATCCCCAGGGAATAATTCCCATGCCCGTCAAAGGCGTTTTGATTCACCCCCCGAAAGTCCTTAACCCGGGGCAGGGCGATATTCACCAACCGGTCCAGGAATTCGTACATCATCGCCCCCCGCAGGGTAACCTTGGCGCCGATTTCCTGGCCGGTACGGATCTTGAAATTGGCGATACTCTTCCGGGCCTTGGTTTTAACCGCCTTCTGGCCGGTAATCAGGGTAAGATCGTCAATCGCCGCGTCAAGAAGCTTTTTGTTCTGCAAAGCCTCCCCTACCCCCATACTGACCACGATCTTCTCCAGCCTCGGCGTCTGCATGGTTGACGTATAGCCGAACTCTTTAAATAACTCCGGGGCGATCTGTTCCCGGTATATTTTTTTGAGCCGCGGTTCATAGTTTTTCATTTCAACGCCACTCCTCACAACGCTTCTCCGCATTTTCTGCAGACCCGGCTCTTTGTTTTTCCGTCCAATTTATACCCTATCCGGGTAGGCCCGCATTTTTTACAGACGATCATCACATTGGAACTGTGGATCGCCGCCTCAATTTCCACAATACCGCCCCGATCCTGCTGGCTCCGGCGTTTCATCGCCTTCTTGACGATGTTCGCCCCCTCCACAACGACCCGGTCCTTATCACGGAGGATCTTTAAAATCCGCCCCCGTTTCCCCTTGTCTTTACCGGTTATGATCTCCACGGTATCTTCTTTTTTTAATTTGTATTTATGTTGCGTTTCCACCGCCATCATCCGCTCCTTCGCCGGGCAATCCGGCCGCCCCGGCCAAAACGTTCTCTAAGACAACCCCCGGAGGGTCACAATACCTCAGGGGCAAGGGAAACGATTTTCATAAAATCCTTTTCCCGCAATTCCCTGGCCACGGGTCCAAAGATCCGTTTTCCCTTGGGGTTCATGCTCCCGTCGATAATGACGCAGGCATTATCGTCAAAACGGATATAGGTGCCGTCGGGGCGCCGGTATTCCTTATGGGTCCGAACCACCACCGCTTTTTCGACGGAACCTTTTTTGATGGTTGACGTCGGCAGGGCGTCCTTAACCGCCACCACAATAATATCGCCGATGCCCGCATACTTACGTTTGGAGCCCCCAAGAACTTTGATACACTGCACTATCTTGGCCCCTGAATTGTCGGCCACATTCAGGAAAGTTTCCACTTGAATCATTTTTTTCGATCCCCTTATTTGGCGCGTTCGACAATTGCCGTAAGTTTCCAGCATTTTTCTTTGCTGATAGGACGACATTCCATAACCCTAACCCGGTCCCCCACTTTTGCCTCGTTGGTTTCATCGTGGGCCTTTACTTTTTTAATCCGCTTAACATATTTCTTATAAAGGGGATGTAAGGCGGTGGTCTCCACGGCAACCACGATGGTTTTATTCATTTTATCACTCTTTACAATCCCCACGAACTCTTTTTTGCCGCTTTTAACTTTGACAACCTGATCTTCCACCATTTTCTCCTTAAACAAGTTTCCGGAAATGCCTTTCAAAAACCCGCATTACCCCTGCAAACCCGGTTCTTGCCGCCGGATCATGCCGTTAAGACGGGCTATCTGCCGGCGCATAACCCGCTTCTGAAGCGGATTGTCCACGTGACCGATCACGATCTGGAAACGAAGTTCCATATACTTCTTGTTAAGCTCATCCCGCTTGGCTTTAAGCTCCGCCAGGGAGAGGTTCTTAAACGAATTTTTCATAATCAATTCCTTTATTCAACGTAAAAACCCGAAAAAACACGTTTATACCCCAAGCTCAAAGTCTGAACGGGCCACAAACTTGGTTTTGATCGGGAGTTTAGCCCCCGCCAGAATCATCGCCTCTTCCGCAATGACCTTATCAATACCCCCAAGCTCAAACATCACCGTTCCCGGCTTAACCACGGCAACCCAATACTCAGGCGCCCCTTTCCCCTTGCCCATGCGGGTTTCCGCGGGTTTTTTGGAATAGGGTTTGTCCGGGAAAATCCGGATCCATACCTTGCCGCCCCGCTTGATATGGCGGTTTAGGGCGATACGGGCGGCCTCAATTTGCCGGTTGGTAATCCACATCCTATCCATGGCGACCAGGGCATAATCCCCAAAAACCACGGTATTCCCCCGGGTGGCGTTTCCCGGCATATTACCCCGCTGCACTTTGCGGTGTTTTACACGTTTCGGACTCAGCATCGATCAACTCCTCGCGGGGGCGCGTTCTCGCCGCTTACGGACCAGGGCTCCCGCGTCTTCTTTTTGTTCCTTGCCGTACTTCATGCCGTTATACACCCACACCTTAATGCCGATAGCGCCGAAGGTGGTATGGGCCTCGGCAAAACCGTAATCAATATCCGCCCGCAGGGTATGGAGGGGGATCCGGCCTTCTTTGGCTTCTTCGGTCCGGGACATCTCCGCACCCCCCAGACGCCCCGAAAGCCGTACCTTGACCCCCTGGGCATTCCCCTTCTTAATGGCGTTGGAAATGGCCTGCTTCATGGTCCGCCGGAAAGAACCCCGGGCCAAAAGCTGCCGGGAAATATTCTGGGCGATGATCTGGGCGTTACCGTCCGCGTTCCTGACTTCTTTGATTTTAATCTGAACCTTTTTAGTCAGCTTCTTTTGTAACTCATTCCCGATTTTTTCGATATTGGCGCCCTTAACCCCGATGATAACCCCGGGCCGGGCGGTGTGGATCACGATGGTGATCCGCTGGGGATGCCGGATAATTTCCAGTTCGGCGATATCCGCCCCTTTGGTTTCGCTCATATTCATAATATAGGAGCGAAGTTTTAGATCCTCATGAAGGGTATTGGCATATTCTCTGGGGTCCACATACCACCGGGAACCCCAGGTCTTATTGATCCCAATCCTCAGTCCAATCGGATTAACTTTTTGTCCCACGTTATTCCCCCGCCTTTGTACGCGAACCCCCGGCCCGCACTTCATCAATGACCACGGTAATGTGGCACATCCGTTTCAGCAGCATATCCGCCCGGCCCCGGGCCCGGAACCAAATCCGCTTCATCCGGGGGCCTTCATCAATTTGGATGTTTTTAACATACAACATATCTTCATCGAGCTGCTTGTTTAAATTAAGCGCATTGGAGGCGGCGGACTTTACGGTTTTACTGATGAGCCGGGCCCCCTTCTGGGGCATATTTTCCAGGATAGACATGGCCTCGGGATAGGGCTTGCGGCGGACCAGATCCGCCACCGGCCTGATCTTAAAAGGCGAAGCGATAAGGTATTTGGTCATCGCCCAGAAGCCTTCCTTTTTTTTGTGTGCTTTTTTTCCCATACGTATACCTATCCCGCTATTTAGAGGCTTTTTTATCCGACCCCGCATGGCCCCGGAAAATCCGGGTCGGAGCGAATTCCCCGAGTTTGTGACCAACCAAATTCTCCGTGATATAAACGGGAATCCAGGTTTTACCGTTATACACGGAAATAGTGTTTCCCACCATTTCAGGAATAATAGTGGAACAGCGGGAATAGGTCTTAATCATCCTCCTATCCCCGGCTTTGGTCATCTCCAACACCTTTTTATAAAGGCTCTTCTCGATGAAGGGCCCTTTTTTGATCGATCTTGACACCCTTTAACTCCTTAGAAAATCCCGGCCCGCGGCCGGCGGTTTTCTACTTCTTTTTACCCCGGCTGACGATAAACCGGGAAGAAGGCTTATGCTTGTTCCTGGTTTTATATCCCTTAGTCGGCTGCCCCCAGGGGGTAACCGGATTAATACCCTTGTTTTTTCCCTCGCCCCCTCCATGGGGATGATCCACGGGATTCATGGCCATCCCCCGGACCGTGGGGCGTACCCCCAGCCAGCGCTTACGTCCCGCCTTACCGAGCTGCACGTTCATGTGATCCTCATTCCCCACGGTACCCACGGTGGCGTAACATTTTTTGAAGATCATCCGCATCTCCCCGGAGGGGAGTTTTACCGTCACATAGTCCCCTTCTTTGGCGGCGATGAGGGCGCCCGTACCGGCGGAACGGGTGATCTGCCCCCCCTTGCCCAGGGTAAGCTCAATATTATGAACCATAAAACCCAGGGGTATGTTTTCCAGGGGAAGGGCGTTTCCCGTCTCAATGGGCACATGGGGGCCGCTCTGGATATTCGCCCCCACCGTCAGGCCCTTGGGGGCCAGGATATACCGTTTTTCCCCGTCGGCATATACCACCAGGGCGATATTGGCGCTCCGGTTGGGATCATATTCGATGGTAGCCACCCTGCCGGGAACCCCGATCTTGTCCCGTTTAAAGTCAATGATCCGGTAACGGCGTTTGTGGCCGCCCCCCTTGTGCCGCACGCTGATCCGGCCGTTAGAATCCCGGCCCGCCTTTTCCGAACGGCCCGTGGTAAGGGTCTTTTCCGGCTTACCGGTGGTTATTTCGGCGTAATCCAAACTCGTCCACTGCCGCATCCCCGCGGTTATGGGTTTATACGTTCTAATTCCCATACAATTCCCCTAAACTCCCTCGAAGATGCCGATCTTTTCGTTTTTCGGCAAACGAATGATAGCCTTCTTCCAGGACGCGGTATAACCGGCCCGGTTGCGCTGCCGCTTGGGCTTACCCCCCACGACCATGACCGTACAAGAAACGGGGTGTACATTAAACAACCGGCGGACCGCCTCTTTTATTTGAATTTTTGTGGCGGAAGGATCCACCTTAAAAACGTATTTTCCCTCTTCCCGCAGAAGATTCGCTTTTTCAGAGAGGACCGGTTCAATCAGGATTTTTTCATAGGCGATCATACGGCGGCCTCCCCGGTATCCGCGTCACGGCCGGGCTCTGTTCCGGCGCCGGCGTAAAAGGCATTCAGGTTTTTTACCGCCGTTTCCAGAACGATAATCCGGCGGCCGTAAAAAAGGTCGTGGGCCCGCAGGCGGTTATAAGAAAGAAAACGCAGCCAGGGGATGTTTGCCCCGGCCCGTTTTACCAGGGGATCATCATCCTTAAGAATAATCACCGTCCGTTCTTCGGCGCCGAAATTCCTGATGATCCCCGCCAGATCCTTGGTTTTACCCGATTCAACGGAAAAATCCTCAACAATCTTGAGGGTGTCGTTTTGAACCTTGAGGCTCAGGATGCTTTTTAAGGCAAGGCGTTTCGCCTTTTGGGGCATGGAATAGGAAAAATCCCGGGGCTTGGGGCCGAATATGGTGCCGCCCCCCACCATAATGGGGGATTTTTTATCCCCCCGCCGGGCCCGGCCGGTACCCTTCTGTTTATAGGGTTTGGCGTTGGATCCGTGAACCTCACCCCGGTCTTTGGTACTGGCCGTACCCAGCCGTTTATTGGCAAGTTCGTTGTTTATGGCATACCAGATCACATCTTCATTTACCGGAAGGCCGAAAACGGCGTCATCCAGCTCTACGTTTCGCAACTCTTTGCCGTCAATGGAATACACTATCCGATTCATTACTTCCCTCGTTTTCCTTAAAGGCCCTACTTCTTTACCGCGGCCCGGACGGTGATCAGACCTTTGTTTATGCCGGGAACGGCGCCGCGAACCAGAATAAGCTGATTTTCGGCATCCACCGTAACCACCCTGAGGCTCAGGACGGTTACCCGTTCCCGCCCCATCCGCCCGGGGAGCTTGACGTTTTTAAAGGTCCGGTGGGGGTAGGTGGACTGTCCGGTAGACCCCGGCTCCCGGTGAAATTTAGAACCGTGGGTGCGCCGGCCTCCGCCGAATCCCCAGCGTTTCACCACGCCCTGAAAACCCTTACCTTTGGAGACGCCGCTGACATCCACATACCGGCATCCCTCAAAAACCTCCACCCCCAGGGAATCCCCCGGGGCCACTTCTTTCTCAAAATCCCGGAATTCCTTGATCCGCTTTTTCGGCGGGATGTTTTCCGGGAATTGCCCCCCATAGGGTTTAGATACCCGGCCTTCCTTGAGGTCGTCCACCCCAAGAACCGCCGCGGCGTAGCCGTCTTTTTCTTTCGTTTTTTGGGCAATGACCACGTTCGGATCAATCCGGATAACCGTTACCGGAACCAGGTTACCCGCTTCATCAAAGACCTGGGTCATTCCCACTTTTCTGGCCAAAAGACCTAACATTACGCAACTCCGCATTAAAGGCACGTTATCCCCCAGCCGGGACCGTCTGCCTGAATAAAAAACAACCCGAGGGGGGGTCAAAACCCGGTTGGGGAGACCGCCGCCCCGGTGAAACGGGCCCGAAAAACACGGTCTAACCCGCTTTCCCCTGAAATCCAACGCCCCGGTCTCATCCCGCGGCCCGTTGAAACCGCCCCGGTTGTTTTAAAAACCGCTACCAGTTATTTTTTACGGGGAATTTTCTTTTATTAAAATTCCCCAATTAAAAATCCAACGGATCTCTATTGTTTTATTTCCACGTCCACCCCCGCGGGAAGCTCAAGTTTCATTAAAGAATCCATCACCTCCGCGGAAGGGCTGATTATATCGATCAGGCGCTTATGGGTCCGCATCTCAAACTGCTCACGGGACTTTTTATTCACATGAGGAGAACGAAGCACCGTCATCTTGTTGATTCGGGTGGGCAGCGGAATAGGGCCGGTAACTTTAGCCCCCGCTTTCTGCACCGTCTGAACGATGGACTTCGCGCTCTGATCAATTAATTCCACATCGAAACCGCGTAACCGCACGCGAATTCGTTCATTAGTCATTATTCCTCCGGATGGGGCCGGTCGGCCTTTTACGCCCGCAAAAGGCCAACCCCGCCCTCGATCATAACCTTTATTCGATAATTTCGGTTACCTGCCCGGAAGCAACCGTTTTTCCGCCTTCGCGGATGGCGAAGCGAAGCCCCTTTTCCATGGCGATGGGGTGGATCAGTTCGCCGATAATTTCGGTATTATCCCCGGGCATAACCATTTCTTTCCCCTCGGGAAGTTTAACGGTACCGGTGATGTCGGTGGTCCTAAAGTAGAACTGGGGCCGATACCCGGTAAAGAAGGGGCTGTGCCGCCCCCCCTCTTCCTTGGACAGACAGTAGATCTGGCCTTTGAACTTGAGGTGGGGGGTAATGGAACCGGGCTTTGCCAGCACCTGACCGCGCTCCACCTGTTTTTTATCGATGCCCCGAAGCAGGACGCCGACGTTTTCACCGGCCTGAACGTCGTCAAGGGTTTTGTTAAACATCTCAAGACTGGTGGCGACGGTCTGCTGGGTGGGTTTAATACCGACAATTTCAACGGGATCCATGGCCTTGAGGATACCGCGGTCCACCTTGCCGGTTACCACGGTACCGCGGCCGGGAATGGTGAACACGTCCTCAATGGGCATGAGGAAGGGCTTGTCCGCGTCCCGGACCGGATCGGGGAAGTAACTGTCCATAGCGTCAAGCAGTTCCTGAATACACTTGGTGTCTTCCGTATCATCACCCTTGTTGAGGTCTTCCATGGCCTTGAAGGCGGAACCTTTGATAATGGGGATCTCATTACCGGGGAACCCGTTGGCGGTAAGCACGTCCTTGATCTCTTCCTCAACCAGTTCAAGAAGCTCCGGATCATCCACCAGATCGATTTTATTGAGGAAAACGATCATGCTGGGAACGCCGACCTGACGGGCCAGGATGATATGCTCCCGGGTCTGGGGCATGACCGAGTCCGGGGCGGAGACCACGAGAACCGCGCCGTCCATCTGGGCCGCGCCGGTGATCATGTTTTTGATGTAGTCGGCGTGGCCGGGACAGTCGATATGGGCATAGTGCCGCTTTTCCGACTGGTATTCCAGATGCCGGGTATTGATAGTGATGCCCCGGGCCTTTTCCTCCGGGGCGTTATCAATATCATCAAATTTCATGATCTTGTCACCGTATTTTTTACCACAATACATGGTTATCGCGGCGGAAAGCGTGGTTTTTCCATGATCGACGTGACCGATGGTTCCGACATTCATGTGTGTCTTTGTTCGATTGAACTTATCTTTTGCCATTACGTGTCCTCCTTACCTATGGGCACCCAATTTAATTTCTATATACCAAATATAGTCCAACACCCTTACGAATGTAAGACCTCCGTATTTCCCCATACCGGGGGCCGGAAACAAGCGTCGTTTCGTTATAAACAGGGGAATCAACCAGGAACAGTAACATGAAGACCGGGGAAACCCCCAGAATCCACATAGTACCATCCGTCCCGTTCCACCTCTCTCATCCTGGACAACGCCAAGAAACCCGGAGGAAAACAAAAACGTTTACCCCGGATCCCTGATGATCGGTTTGGATCATCGAACCGCCCGGACAGCGTAAAAACGATTGCCGTTTCCCGCCGCCCCGAACAGCTCCAAGAAACCGCCCGCGCGGTTCCCCGAGACCTCCACGCCATCGAGCATCAAGAAATTTTTCCGCCTCCTTGACCGCCCCATGGCACGGTAATCACATCCGGCAATGCGCCGGATCAACTCATTTCAAACATCCGCATAACCCCCGAGGGTTACGGCGCCATCCGGGGGGCACACCCCCGTTTATTCCCTACCACCGGTAATGGGCAAACGCCTTGTTTGCCTCGGCGTTTTTATGGGTGTCTTCCTTTTTCTTAAAAGCCGTACCGGTATTATTATACGCATCCATCAGCTCCGCGGCAAGCCGCTCATCCATACCGTGGCCGGATCTGGCCCGGGCGGCCTTGATGATCCACCGCATCCCCAGGGCTTCCCGCCGGGATTCCCGAATTTCCACCGGAACCTGATAGGTGGCGCCCCCAACCCGCCGGGATTTTACCTCGATCAGGGGCTTTACGTTTTCCACGGCCTTGAGGAATACCTCCAGGGGCTCCTTATCGGCCTTGGTTTTCAGCACGTCTAACGCGCCATGAACGATCCGGAGGGCCACCGACCGTTTGCCCTCCCACATCATCCGGTTTACGAATTTGGAAACCACCACGCTGTTGTATTTAGGATCCGGCAATATACCCCGATCTATGGTCTTTTTTTTGCGTCCCATGACTACTCCTCGCCCTACGCCTTCGGCCGTTTAGCGCCGTATTTGGACCGGCTCCGTTTGCGGTCTTCCACACCCAGGGTATCCTTGGCGCCCCGGATGATGTGATAACGGACCCCGGGCAGATCCTTCACCCGGCCGCCCCGGACCAGGACCACCGAGTGTTCCTGGAGGTTATGGCCGATGCCGGGGATATAGGCGGTTACCTCAGTACCATGGGAAAGCCGCACCCGGGCAACCTTCCGCAGGGCCGAATTCGGCTTTTTGGGGGTGATGGTCATAACCCGGGTACACACCCCCCGTTTTTGGGGACAGGACTGAAGCGCCGGAGACTTCGTTTTAACGGATATCTGCTGCCGGCCAAAACGAACCAACTGATTAATCGTAGGCATCTACAAAAAACTCCCTTTCGCATCGCCGCGGAAAACCGCGGCGTCAATTATCTATTGAAAGCGCCTTTTCCTAAAAATA
>JAITKD010000115.1 GCA_031278575.1 Spirochaetaceae bacterium
GGCGGCGCCTTCTCTTTTTGGGTTCCCCTTCGGAGATCTCCGCAGGCCCGGGAGCTTCGGCCAGGGCGAACCGGGGTTTCCCCCGTTCTATAAAATGGGTTTTCTTTATGGTTATCCCATGTTCCCCAAAGATGCGCCGTACCGCGTAATCCAGTTCCATCCTAGGGGGATTTATGGGCAGCACATAGTGCCGGGCCTCAAAAAAGGCATTTTTATAGTTCTCCGCGACCCCCCCGTCCCAATCTACAAAGTCCTCCAAGTAATCCCGGATAAAGGCCGCCAGGGCTTCTCCGGGAGTTCCGGTGCCGTCCAAATCGGCCAGGCTTTTCAGGTACCGGATACGGAAAACCGCGCTTTTTTTCATCATATCCGAGGCATTGGGCTGTAAATATTCATAAAGACCGAAGGCTTCAAGGCTTTCCACGATCCGGCACGCGGAAGCGGACTGAATGATTTTAAACATTTCTTCCGTTAGCCGGGAGGGCGATATGGAAGCAAGCAATGGGGACTGCCGTTTAATTTTCCATCGCAGCCCCAGGGACAGCTTAAACCCGGTAGCGGCGGCGTATTTTATCGCCCGGATCATCCGTACCGGATCATCCTTAAAAATAACCGAAAGGGGAATAATGGGACGGATCCGTTTATTCCGGATATCCTTCATCCCCCCGACATAATCCACCACCACCTGTTTTCCCGGATCGTAAAAAAGGGCGTTCAGGGAAAAATCCCGGCGGCACACATCTTCCTCAATGGTCCCAAAGGTATTGCTGGTAGGGCCGTCCTTGAGGGACCGGAAGGTGGAAACCTCGAAGGTTTTGGGGCCGAAATAAACATGAACCAGCCGGAAGCGCCGGCCTATGATCCGGGCATTACGGAATATTTTTTTTATCCGGGATGGGCTGGCGCCGCTGACAATATCAAAGTCCTTAGGCTTTTTACCCAACATCAGGTCCCGGACCGCCCCCCCGACGATATAGGTTTCATACCCATTGGCCCGCAGCCGTTCGGTAATATACACCGCATCGGTATCCACATCGGCAAAATTGATCCCATGTTCATCCTGGGTATAAACAACCGCCTTTTTGACCGGCCTGCCGTTATTTTCGGCACTATAACGGATCCGCATCACGTTGCCTGGGGAGAACAGTGCCGGGAAAGCCAGGCCAGGAGGTTCTCCATGACTTCCTCCCGGTTGGTCTCATTTAAGGATTCATGCCGGGCATCGGGATACAGCACAAATTCCAGGTCCTTTATCCCCATGGACCGGTAGACGTTTACCAGGGTGGTGGGACTGTTCCCCATATCCCCCACGGGATCGGCGCTTCCGGAAAAAATATAGATAGGAAGATTCCGGGGGATCCCCTCCATGGCCTTGGGTTTATGGATCCGGCTCAAGGCATCCGTCATATCCCGGTAAAACCCCACGGAACAGAGTTTGCCGCAGAGGGGGTCCGCCACAAAGGCATCCACCGCCTGTTCATCCCGGGAAAGCCAGTCAAAATTGGTCCGGTTCGGCCGGAAGGGCTTGTTAAAGGCCCCGTCCGCCAGGGCCCGGGCAAACAAAGAGCGGTTACGGACCCCCCGAAAAAAGGCAAGGGTCTTCATAACCGGTACGCTCATCACGGCTTTTATTCCGTCCGGGCCCCGGGTACCCGAAAGGATACATCCCCCCAGGGGGCGGCGGTACCTTTCGATATAAGCCTGGGCAATAAAGGAACCCCAGGAATGGCCCAGCAAAAAAAGGGGAAGCCCCGGACAAGCCCCGTCGATACGGCGGTGGATCTCCTCAATGTCCGATACCACCAGGGAAAACCCGTCCCGATCGGCGCAATGCCCCAGCAGGCCCCCGGCCTCCGGTCCGTTTACGCCAAGATCCGCGGTTTTTCCGTGCCCCCGCATATCCGCGGCCCAAACCTCAAATCCCCCGCCGCAGAGCCGCCGGGCAAGATCCCCGTACCGCAGGGAATGTTCGGCCATACCGTGAACTATGTGTACCACCCCACGGGGCGTACCCTCCGGCTTCCATTGCCGTACAAAAAGCCGGGATCCGCCGGCCCCGGATATCCAAGTAGTCAACTCATCCATGGCTCATTGTACCCCCTATGTTAATGTTCTGACAATAATGTTATAATGAGAATTCCATGGCAATGGGTGAATTTTTTACCGCCCCGGTGGAACAAATCGTTTCCGGAGGGGCCGGGATGGTCCGATATCGGGGAAAATCTATTTTTATTGACCTGACCGCTCCGGGGGACCTGGTAACCGGACGGATAACCGAAGAACACCAGGACTGGGCCGATGCGGAATTACTGGAGATCCTCGAACCTTCCCCCTTACGGGAGACCCCCTTTTGTCCCCTCTACGGGAGCTGCGGGGGCTGTTCCCTGCAGCATCTGTCCTACGAAGCCCAGGTAAAGGAAAAAACCCGGATGCTCCGGGAGGCTTTTTTCCGGTTAGGGGGTTTCTCCTCCCTCCCGGAGTTGGGGGTTCATCCCTCGATCCCGGAGGGATACCGGAACCGGGTACAATTTCATTGTATAAAGCCCCGTTATCCAACCCGGCGGCCTTTGCCCCGGTCCCTGGGGAGAAACCGCCCGGTTCCTTCCCATCCGGGGGGGGGCCTGGGTTTTAAGGCCCGGAAAAGCGGCGAACTCATCCCGGTTTCCGGCTGTCCCGTAGCCGATCCGGGGATACGCCGGGCCCTGGAGGAGGGCGTCCTCCCCACCCCGCCGGATAAGGACCGTTTTACCGTGTATGCCCGGGGCGGCGCCCTCGTATACGAGGGGGGGATATCCCGGGGGAAGGTAAGCCTTTTGGGCAGGGAACTCCTGATGGACGCGGGGGTCTTTTTCCAAAGCAACGGAAACGCCCTGGAATCCCTCATTCCGGAACTCCGGGAAGCCGCGGCGGGGGCGGATCCTTCCCTGCCCATGGCGGATATCTACTGCGGGGTGGGGACCTTTGCCGCTTTTTTGGGGGAGTCTTTTTCCCGGATCGATCTGGTGGAGGAAAACCAACGGGCCCTCAACCTGGCCAGGGAAAATATTCCCTCCGGGAATTGCCGGTTTTTCCCCCAAAAAGCGGATCCCTGGGCCGCCTGCCGGAGGGGAAGAGGGAAAGCCCCCTACGGGTTTATAACGGTAGATCCCCCCCGGCAGGGACTTTCCGGCCCCCTGCGGCAATGGCTTATCCGGGAGGGACCGCCGGTCCTGGCTTACGTATCCTGCGATCCCGCCACCCTGGCCAGGGACAGCGGGGAATTATGCCGGGGGGGATACGGGTTGGAAAAACTCAGTTTCCACGATTTTTATCCCCAGACCGCCCATATCGAAGCCCTGGCGGTATTCAAAAGATGAACCGGGGTATGCGGCGGCGCGGTTTTCTGGCGTTTTTCCTCATCACGGCCCTCTCCCCGCTCCCCGGCCAGGACGGGGAAGGCCCTCCCCCGGTTACCGCCCCTATCTGGCGGGAGGCCCTGGAGGGAATGGTAACGGGGCTCCCGTCGGTTCAGGGGGGAACGGTGGTCGCGGTATTGGACGGGGGAAACCTAAAAGCCTATAGCCGCCGGGGAACCTTGCTCTGGGATTATTTTGCCGGGGGAAAATTGGCCCCCTATATCACCCGATCCCGGGAAGGGCTCAATTATATATGCAGGACCAACGGGACCTTTATCGTCCTCAACCGGGTGGGACGGGAACTATGGCGGATGAACCTGGACGCCCCCCTTTCCTCGCCGGTTCTCGTCGGCTGGGACGGACGGCTTTTTATCCCCCTTGGGGATCGGCTGATCTGTTATACCGCCTCGGGGTACCCCCTCTGGGGGAAAACGTTCCCCGCCCCCATTGCCCTCGCCCCCATAACGGATACCCGGGGGGGGCTTATGATGGTTCTGGAAAACGGGGAATTCCTTTCGATAGACCCCTTTGGGAAAACCCGTTCCCGGATGCTTCCCGCCATACCCGTGGCAATAACCCCCCTGACCGGCGGGGGAGATGGCAAAGCTGGCGAAACCTTTAGAAACCAGGATACCCTGATCTTTTACGAGGCCGGAACCGTGGACGTCCTCAGCCGGGATGCCGGGGGAAACCAAACCCTCCTGTCCGGGACCTTCCCCAGCCTGCCCGCCCCGCCCCTGGCGGCGGTGAGCCGGGGGGGCCTCGCGGCCCTTACCCTTATCGACGGCAGGGTCCTCTTCCTCTCCGGTTCCGGGGGCCGGATCCTCTGGACCGGGGAGAGCCACCTCAGGGCCGGGGGAACCTCCGCGGCCCCAAAACAAGAAGTGTCGATGATCTTTGACGAATGGGGGATCTACGTACTCTCCCGGTCCGGGGCATCGGGGTTTACCGAAGACGGCCGGCGGCTGTGGATGCTGGAACTGACGGGAACCGCGGCGATCCCCGTCCTCAGTGACGAGGGCGCCCTCTTTGCCGGCGGGGAGGACTGGATTCTCTACGCCTATCAGATGGAGGATCGGACCGGGTCCCTGGGGAGATCCTCCTCCGGCCCTCCCCCGGAGGGCAGCTACGGCCTGGGCGCCCCGCCTCCGTTATCCTGGACGGATTATTCCTTTGGGCTGGGGGAAATCGACACCCAATTAAGCCGGATCCGCCGGGACATCTTCGCGGGCCGTGTCGGGGAAAATGAACGGGACCATACCGCCTATTTAATGGAGCTATCCGGGAGTTTTATCCGTACCCCCGGGGCATCCGCGGTCCGGCCTCCGGTCCATATCCAGCACCGGATCGCCGGGGCCCAGCTCCTGGGGTATATCGGTTCCCGGGAAACCATTCCCTTTCTGGTAACCCTTTTGTACTATGAACAGGAACCCCTGGTTAAAATAGCCGCCGTGGAAGCCATCGGACGGATCGGCCTTGACCCGGAGGGCGCCGCCCTGCGGGTGTTTTCGACCATGCTGGCCCCCACGCTCCCCGGAGGGGACGAGCGGGTTTTGACGGCCATAGCCGGGGCTACCGGAGCCCTCTGCCGTTTTTCCGGCCCCCCCCTCAGTAACGCGGGGGTGAAAATCCTCTCGGCCCTTACGGCTGGGGATTATCCGCCCCTGGTACGGGACCGGGCCCAAGCGGAACTAAACGCCCTGCGCCGTTGAGCCGGTTTTGAGACAGCCTCTCTTGGCCAAAACAACCGGTGGACAAAGGTTATAAATAGAAATATATTTTATAGGGAGGTTTTCCCAAAATTTCAATTTTTGGGAAAGCAACCTTAGGGAAACGCTGATTAACTTGACGCTAATCGCGTTTCCCTAAGGTATTTGCTCATTTCATTGCGCAAATGGGGTAAACTTTGTTTACCTTGCGTTAAAGCAGCGCCGATTGCGCCAACGCGGTTGGCGAATTCTCGATTGAATAAA
>JAITKD010000122.1 GCA_031278575.1 Spirochaetaceae bacterium
AATGAACGGGTCTTTATCGGTACCATGACCGCCCAGGCGCTGGGCTTGCAGAACGCCCAAGGTGAATCGGGAATCATCACGATTGCCACCCCTGAGGACGCAAATAAGGCTATCGGTACAATCGATTCCGCGCTGCGGCAAATTTCAAAGCAGCGGGCCGATCTCGGCGCGTATCAGAACCGGTTTGAAATGGCCTCCGATGGCGTTGCCATCGCGGCGGAAAATCTTCAGGCCGCCGAATCCCGAATTCGGGACGCGGATATGGCGTCGGAAATGGTAACCTATACCAGGGATCAGATTCTGTCCCAGGCGGGGAACGCTATGTTGGCTCAGGCCAATGTACAGAGCCAGTCGGTGTTACAACTCCTTGGGTAATCCGGGTAGTATTATCAATTTTTAAGCGTGATAAGAGACCTCTGGACGTCGTCTTTTAAAACGCGGGACGGGGAAGTTCGCGCCTTCCTCCGCCTTTTTTCTAAAATAGAGTTGTTCAAAAACATCAGTTTTTGAATAAATTCCGATAAAAATAGCAAAATGTTCCGCATTTTGCGCGACGTAAGAGAGAACCATGGGGTTCTTTCAAGCCCAATAACGCGGTTTTTTCAAAGGCCCGCGGCGGGGGCATGAGCCCTTATGGCTTATTCACCCGGGGCTTTTAACCATTTCCGTTGGTAATGCGGAAATAACCTGATGAGGATGGGGCTGTTTTGGTGAGCCGAAACGGTATTAACCGGCCGAATGTTAAAACCGGCTTTTCCTCCAAAAAAGAGCCCCGGGACGCCGAAGATACCGGCGTCCGTTACAAGGGGGGTACCGATGGGTATTCAATTTGCCGTTGTAAGAAGCGGAATAAATCTGGTTTCACAACAGGAACTCCCGCAGGATCGAGGGGCCGCGCGGCATCAACCAATGCCCGCCCAAGGCCGAACGGCGGAACAAAAAGCCGCTTTTGAAAAATTTGAATCATCCCTGCCGGGAAATCGGGATATGGTAGATATCAAAACTACCGCGGCGGATCTTGAACGAATTAGTCTCGCGTTCAATAAAAAGCTCAAGTTTATGGTGGATTTCGAGTCCCACGAGATTACCGTCAAGGTTATCGACCCCGAAACCGATAAGGTAATCAAGATACTTCCCCCGGAAGAACTTCAGCGGCTTCATGGAAAAATCAAGGAAACCTTGGGCTTCCTTTTTGATGAACGGATATAGGGGGAAAAGGAAAGCAAAGACAGGCTATGTCTGATATATATGTGCCGGGGGTAACCAGCCGGTTCAATACCGATAAACTCATTGAAGATCTGATGCGGGTTGAACGTGTCCCCAAGGACCGGATAGATAAAAATGTAGAGAGCCTGGAAACCCAAAAAACGTATTGGCAGGACATAGGCCGGCGGGTCAGCACCCTCAGGGAAAGCGCCCGGGTCCTCTATTCGTTCCAAAACCCCTTTAACGATCGGACGGTTCGATCCTCCGATGAGTCGGCGCTTACCGGGACCGCCACCCGGGAAGCGGTACAGCAGGAACGGAACTTTATAGTCAAACAGATCGCCCAGGCGGACCGTTTTTTGTCTTCTCCCCAGGAGGAATCTTTCCGGGTCGAGGCGGGAACCTATGTCTTTTCCCTGGGAGAAGGGGAGGTTTCCGTTGATTTCCGGGGGGGGAACCTCCGGGAATTTACCGAAGCCCTGAACCGGCGGGGGCGGGATAAGATCCGGGCCAGCCTGATTACGGTAGAACCGGGTACCACGTCCCTGCTTTTAGAATCCCTTTTAAGCGGGGAAGCAAACAAACTGGGATTTTCCGGTAAGGCGGAGGAATTGGTTGTCAAAACCGGTATGGCCGAGAGGACAACCGGTTTCAGCCGGGATATTCCCCTAAACCAGGCCGGCCTGGGGCAAATCTCCGGTTCCGAGGAGTCCATCTCCGTGGAGGAGGGCGCCCTCAGGGTGCGGGCGGGCGGGGGGGTCTCCATCCCCCTGAACCCCGGCCTGGCAGCGGGACCCGGCTTTGCTTTGGCCTTTGAAACCGCCACGGAGGTGATGGTTCCGGAAGAACCCCCCGCCCCGCAGCCCCCGCCGGGGCCCGCTATCCTCGCGCCCCCGCCGGCTGTCTACGGGGGGGTTACCATAGAAAGCGAGCCCTCCACCGTGCCTATCCCCCCGTGGACCCCCCCTCCCCCGCCGGTCCGCCTGGACAATATGGCGGTTTTATCCCTGACCTTTTCCGACGGAACCAGGGCGGTCCTCCCCCCCCTTCAGGATTCGGAAGAGTTCAAGGCCAGCCAGTATCGTCTTGGGGATATCGCGGGTAACAAAACCATCGGTTCCATCGAAATTTTGAATAATAATACCCACCGGGATGTTTCCATCCGGAATATCCGGGTTTTTGATCCCGATGCCCGGGAAGGAATAAAACCAAAAAATCCCCTGTCCGTTGCCCGGGACGCGGTGGTTGTCATGGACGGGATCGAGGTTAAACGGCCCGCCAACAATATCAGCGACCTTATCCCCGGGGTAACCCTTATCGCCCGGGGAGTGTCGGACCGGCCGGTAACCCTGGGGGTGGAATCGGACCGGGAATCGGTTAAAAACGCCATTTTCTCCCTGGTGGGGAATTATAACCGCCTTATGGCGGAGGTGAACGTTTTAACCAGAAATGACGACCGGATCATCCAGGAACTTTCCTACCTGACTACGGAAGAGCGGGAAGAACTTAAAAAACGGCTCGGGGTTTTTTCCGGGGATTCTACCTTAAATCAATTTAAAACCAGCCTGCAGCAGATCGTTACCGGCCCCTACCCTACCACGGTGGAACGGGATTTATCCATGCTGACCCAGATAGGGATAGGTACCGATGTTCGGGGGGCCGGTTCCGGGTCAGGATACGATCCTTCCAGGCTGCGGGGCTACCTTGAAGTGGACGAGCGGAGTTTGGATAATGCCCTGGACACCCGGCTTCAGGCCATACAGCAGCTTTTTGGATATGACAGCGACGGGGATCTGGTCGTTGATTCCGGCGTTGCCTATTCCCTGGAAAACGTCTCCAAACCCTATGTGGAAACCGGCGGTATCATTTCCCTTAAAACCGGAACCATTGATTCCCGGATTACCCAGGATCAACGGCGGATGGAAACCCTGAACCGGCAGCTTGCGGCCAAGGAAGCGGCCCTAAAACTTCAATACGGACAGATGGAAGGGGCCTATAACCGGATGGAACAGATGTCTACCTCCCTGGATCAATTCAGCCAGCGGTCCAATAATAACAACCGGTAGGGGGAAGGGGAAATTTTTATGAATGTAACCATCAACGGAAACCCGGTGGATATTACCCTGGAAAAGGAGCGTACCCTGGGGGAACTCCTTGGGGGAATAGAAAGCTGGCTGTTAGGTTCAGGACATAGTTTGAGCGGTTTAGAAGTAGACGGGGCGGCCATAGGGATTGACTCCATGGAGGAGGCTTTTCAATGGGAACTGGAAAAAATAAAAACCATAGCCATCACCGCCAGTACCCGTTCCGAATTGCTGGCGGAAGCCTTGTTTACCGCCAAGGAAATCCTCAAAACCTATGGGACGGTTTCCTTTGACGAACAGGGCCCGCTCCGGGAGCAGTGGGAAAAAAGCCCGGCCGGGGCGTTTTTATCCGAAGAAGGGCCGGATCTGTATGAAGGCATGGTAAAAACCCTGCGGGGAGAGGGGCTGTCCCCCAAAAAACTTGAGGGGCTTATGGATGAACGGCTGCGGGAATTGGGAACCCCCCTAAAAGAACTCGTGAACATGGAAGGGATCGTCAGCGGTATAGCCCGGCGGCTTGAGGATCTGCC
>JAITKD010000162.1 GCA_031278575.1 Spirochaetaceae bacterium
TTATGACTATTGGCGTTAGGTGTTTATAAGTAAAACAACTATATAGCCGCCAATACCTTGTTTTCAGTACCCCGGCCCCGTTTTCCACCAGTTTCAGGGCCTCCAAAGTATGCTTCATCCACTTCTACCCTCCCGGAGAGTTTGTCCCTCCCCGGCCTCACCATTGCCCTCCGCAGTTTATGCAACCAAAGCCAGGCCGTTGTATAACTTCCAAGCCCCAATATAGTTGTTCTACTGTACAAAACCGAAGTTATTTGCTATACAATAACGCATGGCATATGACGTGATATTTAGAAAGCGCGTAATTGAATATAAAAACGCGGGGCATGCGTTTAAGGAAGTGGACGAGGCGTTTGGCGTTGATTCCAAACGGTATTATAGCTGGAAACGGGCGATCCAAGCCGCTTTTTCCCCCCTTCCCCCCGCTCCCGGATAAGCGGCGTCAATCCGCCCGGGGTTCCGCAGCAACCGTCTTTTTCACCGTAAACCGAAAACGCTCAGGGGAGAGGTCTCTTCTGAACCGGGTAAAACAGGTAATTTGGGCGGGCGGCTTTTTCGGCAGCCGTCCGTAGCCGGCTTTTGGGGCGGGATCCGGTTCAGGACATTTCCGAGAGGGGGATGGGCTGGGGGGAATCGTTCTCCCCTTCAACCTGGGAGAGTTCTTCCATAAGCTCCCTGCCGCGTTTGGTCAATTTAGCGGGAATTTGGATCAAAAGTTTGATGTAGAGGTCGCCCCGGCGTCCGCCGGAGGGGACCCCCTCGTTCCGTATCCGGAGGAGCTTGCCGTTTTGGATTCCCGGGGGGACCTTTACCTTAATGGTTTTGTTCTCCAGGGTGGTAACGTGAATATCCGCCCCC
Organism: Spirochaetaceae bacterium; assembly: GCA_031278575.1. Lineage (GTDB taxonomy): Bacteria > Spirochaetota > Spirochaetia > Treponematales > Breznakiellaceae > JAIRMO01. The sequence goes on from JAITKD010000162.1 coordinate 859, forward strand.
AGGGCCGCCTGGGTAATGGATATGGGAACCGCGCAATAGAGGTCCAGGTTCTGGCGTTCAAAATACTCGTGGGGTTTAACCCGGATAAATACGTAGAGGTCTCCCGGCGGGCCGCCCCCGGGGCCGGCGTCCCCCTGGCGGGGAATAACCACCCGCTTCCCGTTTTCCACTCCCGCGGGGATGGTAACCATGATCTTCTGCCGCTTTTTCCGGGTCCCCGAACCGCCGCACTCCTTACAGGGCTGTTCGATGATGTACCCCTCGCCGCCGCAGGCCGGGCAGGTGGAGGCCACGGAAAAAAAACCCTGGCTGTGCCGCACCTGCCCCGAACCGGCGCAGGTGGGACAGACCTTTTTACCCGCCCCGTTGGCCGCCCCCGTACCTTTGCAGACCTCACAGCTTTCATTCCGGGAATATTGGATCTCCACCTTGGTCCCAAAAACCGCGTCTTTAAAGGATATTTCGATGTCGTAGCGGAGGTTCGCCCCCTGCTTAACCCCGCCGGAAGAACCGCTTCCGCGAAAACGGCTTCCCCCGCCGCCGCCGCCAAAAAAGGTGTCGAAAATACCGGAAAAATCCCCAAAAATGTCTTCAAACCCGTGAAAGGCCGAAGAAAAGTCCTGGGCGCCGCCGGCCATGCCCTCAACCCCGGCGAAACCGAACTGGTCGTAGGCGGCCTTTTTCTGATCGTCCGAAAGGATCTCGTAGGCTTCGGTAGCTTCCTTGAATTTTTCCTCCGCCTCCTTATTCCCCGGATTTTTATCCGGGTGATATTGAATAGCGAGTTTCCGGTATGCCTTTTTTATATCATCCTTAGACGCGTTCTTTTGTAAGCCCAGGACCTCATAATAATCACGTTTGGCCACATCAACACCCTTTCATAGAGGGAAAAGAGCGGAGTATCGCTTAACTTCTCCCTTCCGACTATCTATTTATCGTCCACTACCTCGTAATCCGCGTCTTCGGCGCTTTTGGTATTGCCGCCCCCTTCCTGGGGGTTCCCCGGACCTGGGCCCGCTTCGGGGCCGGGGCCCTGGGGCTGGGCGCCGGTTTGTTTGTAGACCTCCTCGGCGATCTTGTAGGAAACCTGCTTGAGGGTTTCGGTTTTATCCTTAATGGCCTGGAGGTCCCCTCCTTCCAGAGCCCGGCGGAGGTCGGCGATGGCTTCTTCGGCCTTGGATTTATCCGCGGGATTTACCTTGTCCCCCAGGTCCTTGATGTTTTTTTCGGTACCGTAAATCATGGAATCCGCTTCGTTCCTGACTTCCGCTTTTTCCCGTTCCCTTTTGTCCTCTTCGGCGTGGAGTTCCGCCTCCTTGACCATCCGGTCAATATCGGAATCCGAGAGCCCCGAAGAGCTTTCGATACGGATCTTCTGCTCCTTGCCGGTACCCAGATCCTTGGCGGATACGTGGACTATGCCGTTGGCGTCAATATCGAAGGTAACCTCTATCTGGGGAATCCCCCGGGGCGCCGGCGGGATACCCACCAGGTCGAAACGGCCGAGGACCCGGTTTTGGCTGGCCATTTCCCGTTCCCCCTGGAGGACCTGGATGGAAACCGCGGTCTGTCCGTCCGCGGCGGTGGAGAATATCTGGCTTTTCCGGGTGGGGATGGTGGTGTTCCGGGGAATGAGCTTGGTCATTACCCCGCCCAGGGTCTCGATCCCCAGGGAGAGGGGGGTTACGTCCAGGAGCAGGACGTCTTTGACATCGCCGCCCAGGATGCCCCCCTGGATGGCCGCGCCGATGGCCACCGCCTCGTCGGGGTTGACCCCTTTGTTGGGATCCTTCTTGAAAAGGTCCTTGACGATCTGCTGCACCGCGGGGATCCGGGTGGACCCCCCCACGAGGATCACCTCGTCGATCTGGTCCGCGTTGAGCTGGGCGTCCGCCAGGGCTTTTTTACAGGGCTCCTTGGACCGCTCCAGGAGGTCCTGGACCATCTGCTCAAATTTGGCCCGGGTCAGGCTCTTCTGGAGGTGTTTGGGGCCGCTCTGATCCGCGGTAATAAAGGGGAGGTTGATCTCCGTGGTCTGCATGGCGGAGAGTTCGATCTTGGCCTTTTCCGCGGCTTCCCGGAGCCGCTGCAGGGCCATCCGGTCCAGGCCGAGGTCTATCCCCGTATCCCCCTTGAATTCCGCGATCAGCCATTCCATGATCCGGCGGTCAAAGTCGTCGCCCCCCAGGTGGGTATCGCCGTTGGTGGATTTGACCTCAAAGACCCCTTCCCCCAATTCCAGAATAGAAATATCGAAGGTGCCGCCCCCCAAGTCGTAGACGGCGATGGTTTTTTCTTTTTTTTGGTCCTTGTTAAACCCAAAGGCCAGGGAAGCCGCGGTAGGTTCGTTGATGATCCGTTTGACCTCAAGCCCCGCGATTTTTCCCGCGTCCTTGGTGGCCTGGCGCTGGGCGTCGTTAAAATAGGCCGGTACGGTGATAACCGCCTCGGTAACCGCTTCGCCCAGGTAGTCCTCGGCGGTTTTTTTCATCTTTTGCAAAACAAAGGCGGATATTTCCTGGGGAGAATACAACTTTCCGTCGATATCCACCCGGACGTCGTCCCCCTGCTCCACCACCTTATAGGGAACCAGCTTGGTTTCCCCGGGAACCTCCGAATAACGGCGGCCCATGAATCTTTTAATAGAAAAAACCGT
>JAITKD010000036.1 GCA_031278575.1 Spirochaetaceae bacterium
CCTTCTATTTTCTTTTTATTCCATTCAGGCAGCAGTCCCTGGGGCCCAAAAACCAGGGCGTGGATCAGGGCCCCGGCGGCGGCATCCAGGACCGGGCCCAGGACCTCCCGTTCCGGGGGGGAAAAGTCCGACAAGACCCAGCCCGAAACATCGTCATGGCCGGGCCGGCCGATGCCTATCCTGAGCCGCCAAAAGCCGGCGGTACCAAACCGGGCCTTCATGGACCGAAGGCCGTTATGCCCCCCCAGGCCCCCGGAGAATTTGAGGGAAACCTGGCCCAGGGAAAGTTCCAGTTCATCATGGACCACGAGGATCTGTTCCGGTTTGATTTTAAAAAAAACCGCCGCCGCCCACACCGAATCCCCGGAGCGGTTCATATACGTTTCGGGTAAAAGCAGGTGGATCCGTTCCGCCGGGTCTTCCCCGGTCCCCGGCCCGGCATAGGGACGGAGCCGGTCCCCGTCGAGGGCGGCGTAGCGGCCCTTGTATTTTTTTTTCCAATCCAGGGAAGGGAAAAAGGGGAGGGCCTCCGCCAAAAGCCGTCCGGCGTTATGCCGGTTCCCCCGGTATGTTTCCCCGGGGTTCCCTAAAAAAGCGGCCAGCGCTATCATCCCTCGGTTGACAGCTCCCCCCGGCGAATAACAACCCGGGCGATAAGCCCGTACCGTACCGCTTCTTCGGCGTTCATCCAGAAATCCCGGTCGGTGTCCTTTTCCACCTGCCCATAGCCGGCGCCGGTTTCCTCCGCGATAAGGCGGTTGATCTTCTCCCGGAGTTTATCCAGTTCCCGGGCGTGAATTTCGATGTCCGTGGCTACCCCCCGGATCCCCGACAGGGGCTGATGGATCAGGTAGTGGCTGTTGGGAAGCCCTACCCGCCGTTCCCGGGGGGCGGCCAATAATATAATCGCCGCGGCGCTGGCCACCAGGCCCATCCCTATGGTCCAGACCGGGGGTTTCACAAAACGGATCATGTCGAAAATAGCGTACCCCGCATCGGCATCCCCCCCGGGGGAATCGATAAAGATCCGGATGGGATCATCCCCCATATCCTCCAAAAGCAAAAGCTGCCGGATAGTCCGCTCGGCCAGGTCTTTTTTTATCTCCCCCGAAAGCAGGATGGTCCGGGTCTTAAGCATCTTGTACAGCAGGGGATCGGAAACCGTCAATTTATCCCCGTCTTTTTCTTCCTCATTGTCATCATCATCTTCAAGAACCCCGGTATTTTCCGGCTGGCTCATTAAAAAGTTTCGGTATTTGTTAAAATTCCGGTTCATAAACCGTCCCTCCGGCTTGAACGGGCTCAAGTATCCCCGTCCCCAAATAATAGAATCGGCAACAGATCCAACCCACACCGTTGAAACCGGTTCCCCTGTATACTATAGGCATTTATTCCCCGGCGGTCAATGACCGGAGAATAGCCCCCAGGGCAACCAGTTAAGGATTTGGTACCCGCGGAAAGGAGTGGGGGCAGCGTAACTTGTTGACCGGGGAATAGCCGCCCCGGTTCAGACAGGCGGCGATTTTGCGGGGATCTACGCTTTTTTGGCGCGAGACTTTTTTGGGGCGTCCCGCCCGAACGGTTGACCCCCTCAGCCTATTCACCGTATCATGGGGTAATGGCGGAATCAAGGAACAATCAAAAAAGAAATTCTCAAAAACCAGAATCCCGGCGGTCCGGGGGGATGCTTTTTTGGCTCGCCTTTTTTATCCTCATCATCTGTCTTTTTTTTATTAATAGAAACCTGATCCGTACAACCATACAAAACACCCATTTTTTGGATCGCCTTTTAAACCGCCCCCAGGATGCGGAGGATCCCATTTCCCCCGGGGGGACCGCAAGTGAGGAGGTTTTGCCGGAGACGGACTTTGAGGGGGAGGAAGCGCCCCCGGCGGAAAGGCCGCTCCGTTCGGTTCCGGCGGAAGAAAAACCCGGGAATGTCCCCCCGGCGATCCCGGTCCCCCCGCCGCCCGGAGAACCCGCCTCGGCAAGCCCCGTCGTAGAGCGGCGGGACCGGCCGGTTTATTTTATGCAGGTTGACAAGGACGGTACGGTGATGCGGATGCGGGTATCGAGATCCCTGGCGGTTTCGGATACCCCCATGACCGATGCCATCCGGGTACTGTTTGAGGGGCCTTCCCCGGAGGAACAACGGCGGGGGATGGTATCCTTTATACCGCCGGGGACAAAACTGTTATCCGTTATGGTCCGGGGTACTACCGCCTATATTAATGTTAATCAGGAATTCCAGTTCGGTACCTTTGGGGTGGAAGGATACGCCGCCCAATTACGGCAGATTGTATGGACCGCCACGGAATTTTCCTCGATTAAGGACGTACAGATCCTCATTGAGGGGAAACGGGTGGATTATTTAGGCGAAAGCATCCTGATCGGCAGCCCTATCAGCCGGGATATGCTGCCCTAGGGCCGGGTCCATACCCGGCTCAGGACAGACCTCTCCCGGGGAGTTTTCGGTTTGGGGTGGAGAAGGAGGCTGATACGGAACCGCGCCCGGATTGGCGCCGCTTATCCGGGCGCCGGTGCGGGGGGAAGGGGGAATATGAGGGAAAAAGCGGCTTGGATCGCCGTTTCCCCATACCGGGGTCTGACCCCGATGTCTGAATTCCCATACCAGGGTCTGACCCCA
>JAITKD010000089.1 GCA_031278575.1 Spirochaetaceae bacterium
AATACGGTTTTATCCGAATCCCGCCCCCGGGCCGCTACGGTGGTTACCGCATATCCCTTTGAACGGAGGCTATTTACCATGGTCTCGCTGTTTTTTTGGGCGATAATGGTCTGAATCAACACCCGCCCCAGGGCGATATAACTTTCCAGCAGGGACCCAAGGTAAATTCCCAAAGAAAAACCAATACTGTACACGATACCCTTGATCGGCGCATCGGCGATCCCCAGGATCACCCGGGAAGCCACAAAGGTCCAGAGGATTATCTCAAAAAAAGACAAAAGGGTCCCCTGCTTGCGGTATCCCTTATTAATAATGATGATCCGTACCGTCCCCAAAGTAACCTCCACCATCTTTGAAATGAGGATCAAAAACAGTTCTAAAGGCGATACAACGGTAAAAAAACGAATTATTTGGTCTGTCATCGGCATCCCCTCCGGTAGTTTATCCCGTTTACACGCGGCATGGTACAAAACAAGTCAGGGGAAAACCCCTGCGTCTCCGCATAACTATACCGTGGATACGGGCCAAAAAAAAGCCCTCCCCGCACCGGTAAACCCTTCCGCCCCGCCGGACTAAACCGGCGGCAGGATAAACGCATAGAAATTTTTATTCCCTTTTTGGGGCGCATTTCCGGCGATTTGCACCGGAAACCGGGCTATCCGCTCTAATAAAAATCCCCACCCCTTGGGCTAAACTTGACCCACAAAAATTTTACGGGGTGTTTTTAGCGGAATTTGTTCGGAATTTGAAATTTTCGAGCCTTTTACTAAAGCAAAACCGCTTTTCAATCCCATATAGTATCCATGAGATCCTTACGCATACTGAAACAAGGGGTGTGGTACGAAATCCGTACTCGCGTCAACAACCGGGAACCCCTGTTCCGCCGGGGGACCGGCACTGGGGCGCCTATCCCCAATAAGGCCCGGGCGTTGTTCGTCCGGGTGTTCCGGGAGACGAAACTCCGGTTCGTTTTCGAGGTTCGCGGGCTGTGCCTTGCGGACGACTGGCTCACGTTTTATATCAAGCCGGCGGACGGGCTGGAACTTCCGGTTATCATGCAGTGGCTGAAACAGGTGTTCGCCCAACGGTACAACCGCCTGGACGGCCGGATCGGGCATATCTGGGGAGACCGGTACGGGTCGCGGATACTGGAGGGGGAACCGCCGGAAGAGGAGGCCGGAACGGGGCGGGAGGATTCGGACATCGGGGTCAGACCCTGGTATACGGACGCTGGGGTCAGACCCCGGTATGGGGAAACGACAATCCAAACCGCTTTTCCCCTCCTATTCCCCCTTCCCCCCGCCCCCGCGCCCGGATAAGCGGCGCCAATCCGCCCGGGAGACCGAATCAGTTCCCCTGTCCACCCCAAGCCGAAAACTTCCCGGGGAAAGGTCTGTCCTAAAACAGGTAAAACTTGAATGGTGGGTCAAGTTTAGCCCTTGCGCGCTCCCTGCGGGAGCCTTTTTTCTATATATAATAGCGGTAAACTGACCGCCTAAAGGCATACGATTCTATGGGTTTATCCTGAACCGGCCGGCAATTTTCTTGACATTTTAGTTAGGTTTTGCTAACCTATAGTTAATAGGGGCTAACTGAGAACCCAAAGGAGACCGACCTGATGCCTTTAGCTTTAGCCAGACCCGGTGAAAAAATTGCGATAAAACGGATTGGGGGCCGGGAGGATATGAAAAAACGGCTTGAAACGCTGGGTTTTGTGGTGGGCAGTCCCGTTACGGTGGTGTCCGAGATAAACGGGAACATCATTGTCAATATAAAGGATTCCCGGATTGCCATAAGCCGGGAGATGGCGGATAAAATAATGGTATAATCCCGATAGTGGAGAGCAGTTGCGGCAGCTTCAAAACAGGCCCTACCAGACCATTGAATTTTGAAGCTGCCTCGTTGTATGAGAGGGGAAGCATGAGAACCTTAAAGGATGTCAAGCCCGGGGAGACCGTCAGCGTGGTCAAACTCCACGGGCAAGGGGCGTTAAAACGCCGGATCATGGATATGGGTATAACCAGGGATGCGGAAATCCTGGTACGGAAAGTGGCCCCGCTGGGAGACCCCGTGGAGGTATATGTCCGGGGTTATGAACTCAGCCTCCGTAAAGCGGATATTGCGATTATTGAAATCCGCTAGGGAAGCGCTGATTTATTCAATCGAGAATTCGCCAACCGCGTCGGCGCAATCGGCGCTGCTTTAACAAGGGAATTGCCGCAAAGCGGACGCTTTGCCCGGCCTACCGTACAACCGCCTCGGAAGCGATGCGCCCCTCCCGGGTGTAGACCCGGTTGGTATTCCGGGGGTCCGCGGCCCGCTGCCCCCGGTGGAAAAAGACGTATTGGTAGACCCCCGGCGGCAGGGGGAGGACAAGGGAATATACCCCCGGTGATTTTTCCGGCAGTTCGTACATAAAGGGGTCCCAGCCGTTAAAACTGCCCCCTACGGTAACGGTTTCCCCCGGCGGGGCGGTATAGGTAAAGGTAAGACAGCCCGGGGGAGTATCAACCGGCGGAAACGGCCGGTTTATCGGCGGAAGGGGAATAAACGACCGGATCTGCCCCGAAGCCGGATCGAGCCGGTTCAGGGGATTCAGGGGATCATAGGTCCACAGGCCGTCGATAACCAGGCGGTATTCCACTTCCGTAAGCCCCTCGGGGACGGTGAACACATAAAATAAAATGCCCGAATCGCGGTAAGTAGCGGGGGGCTGTTTCCTCCCCGGGGGCGGCGCTTCCCCCGGCTCATCGGTAACCAAAAGTTTTTGGAACCAGTATACCCGGGAAAAACCCTCATGGGAAAAGGCGATGCCCACCCTTCGGTGGGAAGACGGCGCGGTGAATAAGACCCCGTCCTCATAAATTTCAGGCCGTCCCGGACCGTTTAGGGTCAAAAGATGATCAATAAATTGATAAGATTCTGTATCCAACGCCCCAATAGTGCCGATAATAGCCATAAGGAACAGTAACCCCATGTGTTTTTTCATATCTTATTTACAATTATCGGTTAATGTTTCAATATCTTAATTATGCCGTCATTACAGCAGCTTAAAGAATTTAAACTATCTTTTCTTGATATCGGCCGCGAAGGCGCTGCTCCACTCGAACAAAATCTACCCGGCAATGATCTTCCCCTGCCCGATTCGGAGCCGCTTGCTCCGCCCCCGCCCGCCGAAACCGCGAACAGTGAAACTGCGGACGGCGAAACCGCGGACGGCGAAACCCTCCCCGCTTTTGGGGACGAGGAGTTTGATTTTGGCAGCTTCTTGGATACCATCCCCGATGATCTATCCGTCCCGGACCCCGGCCTCCCCGATATCCCGGAAGCTGCCGGGGATGCCCCGGTTCCCCCTGATGACGGCGGGATTCCCCCCTTAACGGAAGACGAATTTACGGCCCCCGACACCTTATTGCGGGGCCTGGACGATGCTGAATCCCCCGGCGCGGCTTCCGAAGACTTCCCGGAGGATTTGGATTTCTCCTCGGCTTCGGATTTTGGGGAGGACTTCCTGACCAATCCCGCGCCGGAGGATGAAGCGGCCCCCCTGGGGGATGACGTACCCTTCCCGGAAGATTTTGGGGATTTCTCCGTCCCCGATGCGGAACCGGGGGAAGACGCCGAAATGCCCCCGGATACCCTTCCCGATATTGAGGAACCTTCCGGGGTATCCCCGCCCGGCGATGAACCCGGCGCCCCTTCCCCGGACGACATATTGGAGGA
>JAITKD010000160.1 GCA_031278575.1 Spirochaetaceae bacterium
TTGAGGTATTTTTCTCCGGCCCGCATAAGGATAAGTAATTCCGGGGCCTCGAAGGGAAGGGCGATCCGGTATTCTTCTTCCGGTTCCGGGGAAAAAAATACGCTCCGGTTTGTCAGGGGAAGTTCCCCGGGGGACTCCTCCCCGGCCTTTACATAAACGGAAACGGCCATATCCACTATCCCCGTATAGGCTTCCGTCTTTTCAAGGATAGTTTTTTTTATAACCAAATACGTGGAGCCTTCAAATCTCACGGCGGAAAGGGTGAGGGAATTTCCCTCCAGAACCGGCGGGTCATCCCGGCCGGAAAAAAAGGATGCGGCAAAAAAAATGATGATTACGGTAACAATGGACATAAAGAGAAAGGAGAGGGGTTTGGTGGCGGTTAAGGTTCTGAAAAGGCCGGGGGGTTTTACCGGAGCAGCATCGTTTAATTCCCGAACCGCCGGAGAAGCCCGTTCCAGGCGCCGGGCCCGGGAATAATAAAATACCGGTTCCTGTTCGGCCGGTTCTTTCCCCGCCGCAGCCGGCTCCCGAACATTCCCCTTATCCGGAAGGGAGGGCTCTTCCATGGCAAAATCCTCCATAAAAACGCATTCTAAAGCCACGCCTCCCCGGCCAGGGCGGCGGCTTTTTCCGCCAAATTCAGGGGATCCATAAAACTGCGGGCCGTATCCGGGGCCCTGCCGGTTTCCGCTAATAACGCCGCCGCGGCCGCCGCGCAGGTATAGCCGTCGTAACCGCCCCGCCGCTTCATCCGGGCGGCGATGGCGGCGCAGAACCCCGCCAAAAGGTCGCCGCTTCCCCCGGCGGCCAAGACCGGGGCCATCCCGTCCACGATTCCCACCCGCCCGTCTTCACCGGCAATGATGAGTACATGGGATTTAAACAGGATCACCGCCCGTATTTTCCGGGCCGTATCGGCTATGATGGAAACGGCGTTCGACAAAATCTCCGCCTTGGGGATCCCGGTAAAGGCGGCGAATTCCCCCAGGTGGGGGGTAAGGATCCCATTTCCGTGAAACGTTATGTCCCGGGAGAGGGCAATGGCGTCCGCGTCCAGGATGAGGGGGGTCCCCCCCGCTTCCCGCTCCAAGGCTTTTTGCAAAACCGGCAGCCGGTCCGGGGATCTGCCCCATCCGGGGCCCAGCAGTACCGCGTCGGGGAAAAACCGCTCCCCCTCCGGGGGGGCCGTCCCCGGAACGCCGGAAGCGGGGCCGCCGTCAGTTTTTTCACCGGCCTTTACCGGGACGACCATGACGCCCCCCGCGGAAGCGGCCAGGACCGGATACAGGGCTTCGTCGATCAAAAGCCGGACTATCCCCGCCCCCACGGACTGCGCTCCCCGGGCGGCAATCCGGGCGGCCCCGGCGCTTCCCAAAGACCCCGCCCGGATTTCCACTACCCCCCGTTCATATTTATAGGCGTCGGGCCGTATCGGGGGAATCCGGGGGCTGACTTGTTTCCAGGTAAGGAGTTCCGGGCCGTCAAAGGTTTGCGCCAAGCCGGAAGGGAAAATGCCGCCCACAGACAGGATGGTTCCGGCAAAAAACCGGGCTCCCGGACCAAAAAGACACGCCTTTTTCGGATCAACGGCCAGGGTAACGTCCGCCGCTACGATGGGCATGGACGGTTCATAGCCATCGAAATTCCCCGAGGGGATATCAATAGAAACAATGAAGGGCCTTCCGGCGCCGGTTCCCCGGCCCTTTTTACAGTCCCCGATCCACCGGGTCATTTCCCCGGCGGCTCCGGAAAGGGGACCCCGCAAACCGGTTCCCGCTATACCGTCGATAATGATATCCGCCCGGGCCAGGGCATCCCTTCCCCCGTTTCCGGCGGAACCCGCCTCAGTTACGGATTCTTTCCACTCATATACCGGAACCCCCATGTTACCCAACGCCCGGAGGGCTTCGGAACGGGGGGTGCGATCTTCAATTCCGGGCAGGCGGTTTATCACCACCGCGGCGGATGCGGGAGCAACGTAACCCTCCAGGATGAGGGCCCGGAGCATAACCATGGCATCGGCGCCGTTGTTCCCCGAACCCGCCGCTACGACGACTTTTTTGGGGGAACCGGAAAAAAGACCGGGGGCAAACCCGGTAAAGACCCGGGCGCAGCCACGCCCCGCGGCCTCCACCAGGGCAAAGGGGTCCAAGCCCCAGGAAGGGGCCCGGGCGTCAAGGGCTTGGGCGGATTCGACGGGGAAAAGTTTCTCCCCCGCCGCCGGGGCCGGGAAATTTTCCGGAATTGGTTTCCCGGTCACGACGAAATATCCCCGATGAGTTCGTCGGTTCTCCACCAAACCATCCGGACCTCCCAATCGGTAGCAAGCAGGGCGGATAATATACCCTCCGCGGAAAGATTGAAGGTATTAAATTGCAGTTCCTCATTATTCACCCGGATAAATCCCCGCCGCTGCTCTTGGGATTCGGAAGACAGGATCAATATAGAATACCCGCCTTCCACGGGAAAATAAAGAAAAATCTTACTGTTTTTTATGATCCCCAACATTGAATAAAACATATTTTCGGTTACCTTCCGGTTGTTTTCGGTAACCACCGATTCATAAAAGGGGACCTCAATGGTCCTGATATACGTTCCGGTTTCCACATCCATGATCCAGATAACCGAACTGTCGGGCTCGCTTCCGGATCTGGTATTGGTGGATTCGTCATAGGTATCCCGGTAATAATCGACTTTTAGGTATAATCTTCTTTCATCGGGAGACACACAGAGGGTATTGACGAAGGGAATAACCAAATCCCGATCCTGGGGAATGGGGATGGCGTCATTCTTCAACCGGATGAGGTACATAAGGGCGCCGGAAGCGTCAAACCAATAGGTATTCCATCCGGTAGGAAGCCGGCAAATTACCGCCAATTCATCGTTAACCGACGTATACATACCGCTCATATTGGGAAAGGGCGTCCCCCCTATCCCTTCCTGCCCAAGGTATTCCTCAAAACGGCCGTCAATATCAAAATGAAGCACCACACGGTCCAGGACGGCTTTATTTTCCGCATCAAAACCATGCCGCTCCCGGGGCGCCCGGTCCTCCACATAGATGTGTTTCCGGGAATCCACGGCGATAATTCCCGGTTCCCGGAGGGGATACGAATAGGCCCACCGGGTAACAATCCGCTGATCCTCATTGTTCCGCCGCAGGGTAAGCGGGGGAGGATTTTGTACTTCGTTATAAATCATAAAGAGGAGATCCCCGTAGGAATTATACCGGACAATTTTTCCCCCGTTCCCATTAGAAATATACAATAACCCATCCCGCATCGCTATATCGGTTTTTCGGTTGCTCCGTTCTCCCTCAAGATTAAAAAGATCAATTTGATCCTCCAGCCTTCCTATATTAATGGTAAAAAGATCCTTTCGGGTAACGGAAGGTATCTTTTCCCGGAAACATCCCCCCAAAGCGATCATGCTTATCATAGCGGCAGCAAAAATTTTCCCCATAAAAGAACATTAACCGGGTAAAGAAAACTTGTCAACGCAAAAAAAGGTGACTGACACCGTTTTTTTACTCAAAATACGCCTTGAGCCATTGCATTATTTTTAACGGTATAGCATAATCTTCACATAAACGCCGGAAAGGAGTATGCCGTTATGGCTGGAAGACGAAGACCGGGTTTTGCGTTCAGCAGTATGTTTCCTCCCGCATTGACCGTTCTTCATGGTTGCGGGCAAATTCTACCCCCCCC
>JAITKD010000204.1 GCA_031278575.1 Spirochaetaceae bacterium
GCGTTCATCCCGGCCGCCAGGGAGCGGTCAATATCGTCCTTAAAGGCGTTGGCGGTGAGGGCCACAATGGGGACGGTCTTGGCGTCGGCCCGGTCCAGGGCCCTGATGGCGGCGGCGGCCTCATACCCATCCATGACGGGCATCTGTACGTCCATATAGATAATATCATAGGTATTTTCCGGCGACTCCTGAAACATGGTTAAGGCGTTGAGCCCGTCCACGGCATCATCAATGGAGATATCCGTGGATTCCAGCAGCGTTTTGGTGATGAGCCGGTTGATCTCCACATCGTCCACCAGGAGGGCCCGTTTACCCCTCAGGGAACCGGCGGTCTTTTCCGGGGGGGAGGCGGCCGGATTTTCTCCAGCCTGCACCGGGGATAGCCACAATTCAAAGCTGAAGGTACTGCCCACCCCTTCCCGGGATTGGACCAGGATATCCCCCCCAAAAAGCCGGACGATGCTTTGGCTGATCGCCAGTCCCAGCCCGGTTCCCCCGTATTGTATGGAGATTTGGCTGCTCCCCTGTTCAAAAGGTTTAAAGAGCAGTTCCAGGGCCTTTTCGGAAATACCGATGCCGTTGTCCCGGACCACGAATTCCAAAAGGGTCTTATGCTCCTGATGTTCCTTCTCCAGGATGGTAAATTCGATCCTCCCCAAGGGGGGGGTAAATTTTACCGCATTTCCCAGGAGGTTGATAAGCACTTGCCGGAGCCGCAGGGAATCGCTTTGATAGACGGCGTCCCGGGCCATTTCAAAGCGGGTTATAAAGGTGATGTTTTTTTCTTCACACCGGGGCCGGATAATGGTTTCCACCGTATGGGCCAGTTTGAACATATCCACCGGTTCTTCGATCATCTCAATTTTTCCGGCCTCAATCTTGGAAATATCCAGAATATCATTGAGCAGGCCCAAAAGATGCTGGGAAGAGACCTCTATCTGCCGTACATTGGCCCGGATATCCTCCATATCGGCGGTCTCCCCGGTCAATTTTTTCTTGACGATTCCGGTCATGCCGATGATCGCGTTCATCGGGGTACGGATCTCATGGCTCATCCGGGCCAAAAAATCCCCCTTGTGTTCATTGGCCCGATTGGCCTCCGTAACGGCCTTTTCCAGAAGGCGCTGCTGTTTCACCATTTCGGTCAGATCCGTGGTAATAATCACATAACCGATGATAGCGCCGTTTTTTTCGGTCAGGTAGGTGGCGCTTCCCCGGATATACCGTTCGCTCTGGGGATCGTAGAAGATCTCCGCCTCATAGCCCCCGGTCAACGCGGCGATGGGATCGTATCTTGATTCCGGAGGGTAGATGCTTATTTCTTTATAGGGCTTACCCAGGACCTGATCCAGGGTCTTATCAATGGTTTTGAGTCCCTGGGCATTGATGTAGATGATGGTGTATTGGGTGTCTATGATGGTCAGGGGGCCCCGGTCGCTGGCTACCAGGCTGTCCGCCATCTCGTCAAAGGAATCCGCCAGGGTTCCGATCTCGTCCTTAACCGGGGCGTTAAACCGGAAGTACCGTTCCCCGGAGCGGAACCGGGATATGCCCTTGATCAGGGTGGTGATGCTCCGGGTAAAGATCGAGGCCATCCAGATGGCGATCAGTACCACCAGGAAAATCATAAACCCCGCGGAAATTACCAGTTTGAGGGCGGTGTCAAAGAGGTTGGCCGTAATGGCGTTCCCGGTCTCCACCGCGGCCTCGGTGAGATCCCGGTCGGCCCTGGTGATGACCTCCCGCAGAGCCGCTTCGGTGGCCCTGGCCGGACCCTGAAAATCTTCAAACCCCGCCCCAATGGCCACAAAACCGAAGCCCCGTTTGGATTCGCCGTAATGACCGGTATAATAGGGGATGGTGGCGGCGGTGGTGAGTTTCCAGAGACCGCTCCATAGGATGAGGAAGGAGCCGGAACCCCCTTCCCTGGTCAGGTCGAACCAGCCCGTACATTGGGGGGCGTGGTTGAGATAGCGGCCGTCCAGGCCCACGAGGCCCTGGGCGGTGAGGGCCGCCGCGGGTTTTTTGTCCCTGGATTGGTCCACAAATACGGGCTGGTCCCGGATAAAATCCACGTAGGTTTTTCCGCTGGCCTGCCATGCCTGGTAGATACCCTCCTCAAGCCAGGGCGCCTCCGGATCCCCGGTTTCGGGGTTGTACCCCACGATGGAATGATGCCGGGGGTGACAGATGCTGCGGCATTTGTAGTCCCAGATAAAAGCGTAGTTACCCTCATAGGCGCTGGGCAATTCGGTGTACCGGCCGGTCATGGGGGTGGTATGATCGGTAAATTCCATCAGGTGATCGTGATCCAGGGCGAGGCTCACATACCCGACAATGGGACCGTCGTTCCCGCCGTTTTGGGTAACCGGGGTAACCCAGCGGATAAGCCCCTGAAAACGCTTTCCCCGGGGGTTTTCCATCCCCGCATAGGCTTCTGCTTCAGGGGTAAAGGCCAGTCCCCGGGCCGCGGTGTTTTTGGGGGTATACATACCGATAAGCCGGGAGGGGACATAAGCGCCGATCACGTCGGAGACGTAGATCTCCCCGGGTTTGAGGTTTTTTAGTTCCTCAAAATAGGTTTCCGCCTTTACATAGGTGTTTTTCCGGTCGGAAACGTTTTTAAGACGCCGGTCCATCCGGGGGGAGGTGGTTACCTTGAGGACTTCGTTTCCCCGGAGGTCTATATAGGTCATTTCCAGGTATAGGGGCCGGCTCTCGGTTTCAAAAACATCCGGGGGCCGGTAACGGAAACTGGCGTCATTTTCCCGGTTGGATGAAGTTATCATCGGGAGCGCCGGAGAAGGGGCTTCGGGGATCCAGGAATCACCATCCGGGGCCAATACCCAGGCGCCGCTCTTAATCAGGCTGCCCCGCCGGGTTTCGATAAAATGGCGGTAAGCCCCTTCGCCGGGGGAGAGCCCCGCGGCGTAGAGAATATCCTCATCCCGCTGATAGAGAAAATCCGCCACCCGCCGGGCCATATCGGTACTTATCCGCTCAATATCGTCGGTGGCAAAATCGTTGAGGGCCCTGACCGAATCGTTTACGGCGATGGTTCCGGTCTGTTCCAAAGCCGTATTCGCCTTGGCCGTTAATTCCCGGGTGCGCCGGCGCATTTCTTCCCCCAGGGACAGGGCCTGCCTCCAGGCCAAAAAGGTCAGCAGGATCAGGGGGATAACCTTGATGACCACAAAAATGATAATAAGTTTTGTCCGCATCCCCAAGCCGAATCGTGAGATAAACCGCTCAATGGAAGATCGGAACAGGTCCAATCGATGTTTCATTTTCCCTAAAACCTCGGTCAGTTTCTTAAACATCTTCTTTATAGAGAAAAAACAACTTGGATACGTAAGGAAAGATCCTTAATCGCCCACCTTAAAAAGCCTTTTAAAAAAACGAATAATCCAATTAAGGATACGCCGAAAAAAACAGGGATTCCGTATTTTATGGAGTTTCCGCATGGCGTCGGCAACTTCCTCGGAACTAAAATCCTGCCGCTGAAGGTTTTCCTCAATCTCATATTCCAGATTATCCACCCCTTCGGGGATGTTGGCGATGACCGCGTTGATGGTCCTCCACCCCAGGGTACGGGCGGCTTCAAGGCGGCGGCCGCCGGAAATCAGGATGTTGTTATTGGTCAATACGATGGGGCAGATTTGTCCAAACCGTTTCATGCTGTCCGCCAAGGCATCAATATCGCCCATGTCTTTACGGAGCCGCTTTTTTACTTTGATATCATTGATGGGGACCTGCATTTCTTTTCCTTAAATTAAATTTTAAGTCGATCCAAAAAACGGTTAATTTTAAAACCGGCTTTTAAAAACGGCAAAACACCCCCTTTCTTAAAATCAGGGAAGCGGTTCCCTAGGGAAACGCTGATTAACTTGATTGAATAAATCAGTGCTTCCATAGTTAGTGTCTGTCCACAAAGTCGGTTACTTTGCGGACAGACCTTGCATTTGCTCCCGTTTTGTGCCAAAACGGTGCGCAAAATGCCTGTTTTAAGGTAGTCTGTCCATAATGTGTC
>JAITKD010000149.1 GCA_031278575.1 Spirochaetaceae bacterium
TTTACGATTTTCCTCAAATTTCATCATTGTTTTTCATATTCCTGAATTTCATCGTGAATATATTCCAGCGTGATTCCCGCTTTGGCAAACATGGCCTCCGAATCTTCCCCGTCGTGGTACCGGCGCTGACAGACCACCCGGACTATGCCGCAGTTGATAATCAGCATGGCGCAGGTCCGGCAGGGGGTCATCCGGCAGTACAGGGTGGCCCCCTCAATGGGGATTCCCCGTTTCGCGGCCTGGCAGATGGCGTTTTGTTCCGCGTGGACCGTCCTGACGCAGTGGGTGGTGATGGAACCGTCTTCGTGGAGCATCTTTTTGAACTGGTGCCCCACTTCATCGCAATGGGGCAGTCCCGCGGGGGCCCCCACATAACCGGTTACCAGGAGTTGGTTGTCCTTGGCGATCACGCATCCCGAGCGCCCCCGGTCACAGGTGGCCCGCTTGGAAATGGCGTCGCAGACTTCCATGAAATATTCATCCCAGCTTGGCCGGCGATATGCTGTTTCCGACAAATTCAGCCCCCCGCTTCCGGTTTTTCTCTTTATAGGGAGCCTCTGAAACTTCAATTTTCAAAAGCCCCTTTACAAAGTATGGTTGTATTTTCCGGTTTTCTCAAGAGGGGGCGCAAAACAGCGCCAGGGGGGGTAGCGGAAGACTTGCCGCCCACGGCGTCAATGCTTGATAATGCGGCAAGGCTGGAGCGTAGGGGGGGCCAGAATAACCGTGTCTGCCGTGAAAAAGGGCGCGGAAAGTGGCCCCCCCTTATGGCTGATTGTTTAGGGCAGGGGCTTATCCTAAAGCCTTGAGCATTTCGGTATAGGGCCGGGGTTCGATGTTTCCCTGGGGAATTTCCAGTTTTTCAAGGGTTCCCAGGAGCTTTTCCCGGCATTGGGCTATGGTTTTTTCATTCCTTTCCGGGGCGAGAATTTCCAGTTCCAGAAACCAGCCCAGTCTCTGTACCTCGGAAAGCTCCGCCCGTATGTCCGGGCCCTGATCCGCCGGAACGGTGAGGCGCCAGGCCCAGCCCCGCTTGTTTTTTTTGATCCCCGGCGCCAGGCCCAGGCGGCGGAGGAGATCTTCAAACACCTCCCCGTCAGAGACCGTAAATTCCCGCTCATCGTTGACTTCGATACCGGCCCGGAGTTCCCTGATTTTATAGGTTACCAGGCTGCTTTGTGAAATTTTGCCGTCCGCCGCGGTATTGGTTTCCCGCCGGACCCGCACTCCCGAAGGGGGAAGGGAGGCTGCCGGATCGTCGTGGGGAAACCAATAGGCGTCATCTTTTTCATAGGCGCAATCGTATATTCCCAGGCCCGAAAGCCGCCTTTTCACCCCTTCCGGGTCGCTGATTCGCGTTTTCAACTCGATTTCTACCATAATTATTAATCCCGGGTCCGTGATTTTGTAGACTTGTCTAATTATTGGTAGTATATTACACTTTTTTAACTATTTCGAATGAAAAAGGCTTGTCTTTCATTCTAAAAGGGGGTATATATTTTCTACCGGCATTATGGAAAAGGACGATAGTACCGATAATGAAGGGATATGAACCATCGATACGGTATAATCTTCCTTTTTTCGCTAATAACGGTAATTTCTTTTGCGGAAGATACGGTTCATGTGGTAGAAAAGGGGGAAACGGTATATTCCATTTCCCGTTTTTACCGGGTGAGCCCCGAGGTTCTTATGAAGTATAACGACATCGCCGATGCTTCAAAGCTTCAGATAGGCCGGCGCTTGAAAATTCCCGCCGCGCCGGCGGGAAACGCCGCGCCGGGGGATTCCGGGGCCTCCCCGTCCGTATCTTCCCCTCCCGGCGCCGGGTATACCGAATACCGGGCCGTAAAAAACGATACGCTGTATAGTATCGCCCGGCAAAAGGGGCTGACCCTCCAGGCCCTCCTGGATTTTAATGGTTTTACGCAAAATCATATATTGAAAGTGGGGGAGCTGGTGAAAATTCCCCGGACCCAGGCGGGAACGGGCGCTCCGGGGGCCGCGGCGGTGACCGGAACGCCGGGGGCGGCGAGTCCGGCGCAAACCCGGACAGAGCAGTCCGGCGCTGTGCGGCAAACCGCCGCCAAGGCGGTGGACGCTTCCCTGCGCTGGCCTATCAAGCCGAAAGAGATTGCCTATATGACCGGGAAATTATACGGCGTGGCTCTGGTGGGGGAAAGATCGGAATCCATCACGAGCCTTACCCAGGGAACAGTGGTATCGGCGGGACCCTACCGTGGTTTTGGAAGGGTCGTTATAGTTCAGGTAACAGGAGGTTATTTGTACGTATATGGCGGTTGTGAAAGTTTATCGGTAAAAGAGGGCGACCGGATCGGTCCCGGGACTGAATTAGGTAAACTGGGAATTGACGCGGTTTCGGAGAAACCTCAGTTGTTTTTTCTTGTTTACCGGGGCAACGCTCCCATGGACCCCGCAAAAGCCCCCCGCGCCTAAGGACTTTCACTTTTATCTTGCGTAATTGAAGGCGTCCAAATTAAAAATTGGAAGAAGCCACAAGGGGTGGTTTATGTCAAAAACAATGTCCAGTGCAGAAAAAGTTAAACAGAAGAGCCGGAAAACGGGAGTCCTGCCGCATCTAAAAGGTGAAGCGGGAACGAATACCAAAAAAGCCAAAATTGCCAAAGAAACGGATCCGCTGGCTCTGTATTTTAAGCAAATTTCAAAATTTCCGCTGCTAACCGTTCAGGACGAACAGAATATTGGCGAAAAAATCGTAAAACTCCGCCAGGAACTACAGACTCTTGCCGGCGCCGAAAATGAAAAAGGCCCGGAAGAAGCCGCTAAAAAGGTAAAGGCCGCTTTGGAGTCTTCCCTGCTTTTTTATAAAAACAAAATGATCAATTCCAATCTGCGCCTGGTGGTTTCTATCGCGAAAAACTACCAGCACCGGGGCCTTTCCCTCCTGGATCTCATTGATGAGGGGAATATCGGACTTATTGAGGCGGTGGAACGGTTTGATTATACCCGGGGCTGCCGTTTTTCTACCTACGGCACCTGGTGGATTAGGCAGGCGATCATCAAAAGTATCGCCGACAAGGGGCGGGTTATCCGCATCCCCATCCACATGCTGAATACCATTAAAAAATGTTATTTTGTGGCCAAACAGCTTACCCAGGATCTGGGCCGGGACCCCAGCGACGAGGAACTTT
This sequence comes from Spirochaetaceae bacterium, assembly GCA_031278575.1. Taxonomy (GTDB): domain Bacteria; phylum Spirochaetota; class Spirochaetia; order Treponematales; family Breznakiellaceae; genus JAIRMO01. The sequence goes on from JAITKD010000149.1 coordinate 3,171, forward strand.
CCGACTATCTGGGCATACCGATTTCCAAGGTCAAGGAGATTGTAAAACTCTCCCAGGAAACAACCAGCCTGGATACCATCGTGGATGACGGAAACCTTACCCGTCTCGCGGATCTTATCAAGGATGATACCATGGAGGAACCCTTCGAGATGGTGTTCTCCATGACCTTGCAGGAAACCATGGAAGACATTCTTTCCCATCTTTCAGAACGGGAGATGAAAATTATTCAGCTCCGTTTTGGCCTGGCCGGGGAAGGCCCCCTGACCCTGGAAGAAACGGGAAAACTGTTGGGAATCACCCGGGAGCGGGTCCGGCAGATCCAGGAGAAAGCGACCTTCAAACTGCGGGGCCTCCGGGAACTGCACGAACTCCGGGTAAACCCGCCCCGTTAAAAAAAACTTGTCAGCCAGGTTGACAGGACGGGCACATAGGTTACCAGAAGCACCACCGCCAGTTGGATAAACAGAAAGGGAAAGACATAACGGCAGATATCCACAAAGGACTTTTTAAACCGGTAGGAGGCAAGAAAGAGGTTCAGCCCTACCGGTGGGGTAAGGAAGCCCACCTCAAGGTTGGTGATGAAAATAATCCCCAGATGGACCGGATCTATGCCGTAGGCCTGGCTCAAGGGGGCAATCAGGGGGAGGACTATGAGGATGGCGGAAAAAATGTCCATCAGGCAGCCCACCACCAGAAGGGTCAGGTTGAGGAGCAGGAGAAAAACGTATTTTGACTGAATGGCCCCCTGCATCCATTTGGCGAGGTTTGCCGGCGCCTGGGTATCGACAATATAATACGAAAGGGCCTTGGAAAGGGCGAGAATCGAAAGCACCCCCCCTATGATGGGGATGGCCTTGAGGAAGATCCCCGGGATGGATCTGAACTGAATATCCCGGTGAATCAGCACTTCCACGATAAAAATATACAGTACCCCCGCGGCGCCGATTTCCACCAGGGAAAGGGTTCCGGTAAAATATCCAATGATGAGAAACGCCGGCAGGAGAATCTCCAGAAAAGATTTTTTCAGGGCGGAAAGGGCGTTACGAAAATTAAAGGGTTCCACGGGGATTTTGATCCGCACGGACGCGATAATGCCGAAGGCGATTACCGCGGCCACCAGGATGAGGCCGGGGATAATCCCCCCCAGAAAAAGGTGAAAGATATTGGTCTGGGTGGTGGCTCCCACCAGGATGATGGGGAGGCTGGGGGGAAAGAGGAGGCCTATGCTTCCCACGGAGGTTAAAAGGCCGATGGAAAATTTTTCCGGGTATTTTATATGCTCAGAAAGGATGGCGTAGAGAATACCTCCCAGGGCCAGGATCGTTACCCCCGAGGCGCCGGTAAAAGAGGTGAAAAAAGCGCAGATGATCACCGTGGCGATGATCATGCCTCCGGGGAGCCAGGAAAAAAGGCTGCGGAAGGTATGAACCAGCCGTTCCCCGGCCTTGCTTTCGGAAAGGAAAAAACCTACCAGGGTAAAGAGGGGAATGGCGATGATGTTGTTGTTGGTCAGGGCGGTGTAAATATCCGACGCCACTGAATCCATCTCCCCCCCGGAGGCTTCCAGCAGCAGCAGGGCCAGGCCCCCCATGACCACAAAGAGGGGGGTTCCCGCCAGAGCCGCGGCCAGGAGGATCACCGTCAGGGGTATCCTGAGGTAATAGGCCAGCAGATACAAACGGTCGCAAATTTCAAACACCGGATCGGGAAGGTCAAAGCCCCAGATAAATTTCGCTATCACCGGAAACGATACGGCAGTCCCCAGGACGACAGCCAGGATGGGAAAAAGCCGTTTCCATCCGGTAAGACCGGAACGCCGGGCAAATCGGACGGCAATGACGCCGTAACCGATGGGGATCATCAGGGCGAAGACCCGGTCGGAAATAAAACCGATGATCCGCCCCTGGAGGCCGATTTTGATAAAGGAACCGGCGCTCCAGGCCACAACGGTTACCACAAAGGCGGAAATAAGGTTGATAAAAACCTGGCTCCACTCTTTCACGGCGTCCCCGGAAAAATGCTGAACCAGGGCAATGGCCAGGTGGTCGTTGTTTCTGGTGGTGATCATCCCCGCGGCCATACCCGCCACCAAAAGCAGATGGATCATCAGCCCCGACGACGCGGGAACGCCGGTATTAAAAAAAAGCCGGGCCCCCGCCTCCGCGGCGGGCAGCAGCGCCAGCAGTACCAGTGAAACGACGCAGAGGACATCCTCAATACGGTATAAAAAAGCCCAAAGCCCCTTTTTTTTGCCCGGTTCCTGATCTTCCGGCATGGTTATTGCCCTTTCCGGTATTCTTGCAGAATGTCCGTGATTTTCTGATAAATTTCTTTGTTGAAGATGGGCCCCACCAGTTCGTTTTCATGCTGGGCCATATCCCGGTACCACTCCTGTTCCTGGGCCGGACTTAACTGATTGATGGTCAGTCCGTACCGGGTCATGGTGGCAACCGCCTCCGCTTCCAGTTTGGCGATGGAACCGTCAATTTCCGTCTCTATCTGCTTGCAAATCGCCATCAGCCGGTCTTTGTAGCGGTCGGGGATGCGCCGCCAGGCGGTCCGGTTCATAATGATCCCCCCCATAAAGGGGGCCAGATTGATGGTGGACATATTTTTCGCGACCCCGAACAACTGGTACCCCGCCACGGAGATGGGACTCTGGTAAATCGCGTCGATCATCCCGCCGTTTAAGGACACCAATACGTCGTTCATATTGACCGGAACCATCTGGAACCCCATGGCCTTAAAGGCCTGGAGCATTTCCAGTTCATCCGGGTTGGTTCCCAGTTTCTGCCGCCGGAGTTCCGCGGGGGTAAAAACCGGCGCTTTGGAAAAAATTTTCACCCATCCGGCCCGGGCCCAGGCCAGGGTGGTAAAACCGTTTTTTTCGATCCGGGCATCCAGTTCGGGCCGCAGTTTTCGCAGTACCGCCTCCAGTTCCGCGTCGTTGCGGATCAACAGGGGATAACTGACGGTCATAATCTCGGGGGTAACGGAATTGAGCCCTATGCTGGTAAATACCGCGGCCTGAATCTGGTTGAGGTTCAGCTTCCGCAGCACGTCCCCTTCGGAACCCGCTACCCCGTTGTGGTATACCACAAGTTCCACTTCGCCGTTGGTGGCCTTGGCCCATTCAACGCTCATTCGGTTAATCGCCGCCCCCCAGGGGGTATTTTCCGGTACCAGGGACGCAAGTTTGATGGTTATCTTTCTTTGGGCATACAGGGGGGCCGCCTGGATCACGGAGAAGAAAAGAACAACCCATATCAGCACCCTGCACTTTTTTTGATATTTCATGGATTTCACAAGCCGCTCCTTTTAATAACTATAATCTTCATCTTCCCAATTTTCACCGGTATCAAAATCAATAAAATAGAGCCCGGCGCTATCCAGAAGATACCGGGCCTTGCGCTGGGCCAAAATATTTACCAGCCGGTTGGCGG
>JAITKD010000219.1 GCA_031278575.1 Spirochaetaceae bacterium
TGGCGCAATCGGCGCTGCTTTAACGCAAGGTAAACAAAGTTTACCCCATTTGCGCAATGAAATGAGCAAATACATTAGGGAAACGCGATGAGCGTCAAGTTAATCAGCGTTTCCCTAAACGTAACGTGGGGGAGGACTCCCGGGCGGCTTGCGCTTTTCCGCAAAAACCGTTACTAATAATGGTATTGGAGGATCTATGTCTGACGAGGTTCGTGAAATTGCCGCCCGGGTGCGGGTTCTGCGGGAAATTGAGGAAATTTCCGGGGAGACCCTGGCCCAGGAATTGGGGTTTAATCCCGCGGAATACGGGCGCTGGGAATCGGGGGAAGAGGATTTTCCCATCGGGGTCCTCGTGGAAATTGCCGCCCGGTTCAAGGTGGATTTGACCGAACTCATCAGCGGGGAGCCCTCCCGGCTAAAAACCTATTGTATTACCCGTTCCGGTAATGCCCCGGAGGTGAGCCGCCGTCCCATGTATACCTATTGGAATTTGGCCTATAATTTTCACCGGAAAAAGGCGGAACCCTTTTTGGTGGAGGTAAATCCCGATACGGAAACCAGACCCTTAAGCCTTAACACCCATCCGGGTCAGGAATTTAACTACGTCCTGGAGGGACGTCTGTTGCTCTCCGTCGGGGGGCATGAATCGGAATTGGGTCCCGGAGATTGTATTTTTTATGATTCCAACGAGCCCCACGGCATGAAAGCCCTGGGGGGAAAACGAGCCCGGTTTTTAGCCATGGTATTATAACCGGGAAAAAGCCGCTTTTTGGGTAATTTTACCGCAGGAGTAGAACCATGCTGGAACGTTTTTTGCCGCAGGCGGAATTTAAATCCTATGAAGACTTTATAACCCATTTTTCCCCGATCATTCCGGATAATTTTAACTTTGCCTATGATGTGGCGGACGTGCTGGCCGAGGAAAAACCCCGGGAACGCGCCCTGGTGTGGTGTGACGAACGGGGAGGGGAGGCGGTGTTTACCTACGCCGATATGCGGCGCCTTTCCAACCAGGCGGCCAACGTGTTCCGTTCCGCGGGGATAGGCAAGGGGGATCCGGTCCTGGTGATCCTCAAACGCCGCTGGCAATATTGGCCGGTCCTTTTGGCCCTCCATAAGATCGGGGCGGTGGCCATCCCCGCCACCCACCTCCTTACCGTCAAGGATATGGTCTACCGCTGTGAGGCGGCGGATGCGGCGGGGATCCTCTGTGTGGATGACGAACAGGTTTTAGTCCGGGTGGATGAGGCGGAGGAAAAACTCCGGGAGAAAAACCGGAACACCCTGCGGTACAAGGCCTTTGTCCGTTCCGTCCATACCCCGGCGGATCGTAACATTACGGGGACCGGTTTACCCTGGGCGGATTTTAACGCCCTTTTATCGGCGGCCTCCCCGGACTTTTCCCGGCTCCCGGGGATCAACACCAACAGCGATATGATGCTCCTCTATTTTACCTCCGGTACCACGGGGATGCCCAAGATGGTCCGTCACGATTTTGCCTATCCCCTGGGGCATATTCTCACCGCCAAATACTGGCTCTGCGGCGAGGAGGGGGGGCTTCACCTGACCGTGGCGGATACCGGCTGGGCCAAGGCCGCCTGGGGAAAATTTTACGGCCAGTGGCTCTGCGGCGCGACGATTTTTGTCTACGACTACGACCGGTTTATCCCTGCGGATATGCTGGAAATAATCAGCAAATACCGGGTTACCACCTTCTGCGCCCCTCCGACCATTTACCGTTTTTTTATCAAAGAGGATCTTTCCCGCTATGATTTTTCCGCCCTGAAGCATTGTTCCGTGGCGGGGGAGCCCCTGAACCCGGAGATATACGAACAATTTTTAAGCGCCACCGGGCTCCGGCTCCGGGAAGCCTACGGCCAGACGGAACTCACCGTAACCATGGCCACCTATCCCTGGCTGGAACCAAAACCGGGTTCCATGGGGAAGCCCTCTCCGGGGTATGATATCGATCTTATCCGGGAGGACGGCGCTTCCTGCGACATGGGAGAGGAGGGACAGATCGTGATCCGTACCGGGGTACGGAAGCCGCCGGGGATGTTCGGCGGGTATTACCGGGACGACGCCCTGACCGCCAGCGTCTGGCACGATGACCTCTATTACACCGGGGATATGGCCTGGCGGGATGAGGACGGCTATTACTGGTTTGTGGGCCGGGCGGACGACGTGATCAAAAGCTCCGGTTACCGGATCGGCCCCTTTGAAGTGGAAAGCGCCCTTTTGGAACACCCGTCGGTCCTGGAATGCGCCGTAACCGGGGTTCCCGATCCCGACCGGGGTACGGTGGTCAAGGCCACGGTGGTTCTTGCCAAAGGCTGGGTGCCCTCGGAGGAACTCAAGCTGGAACTCCAGAACCACGTCAAAAAAACCACCGCCCCCTATAAATACCCCCGGATCGTGGAATTTGTTACCGAACTCCCCAAGACCATCAGCGGCAAGATCCGCCGGGTCCAGATCCGGGAGGAGGATGGTGAGCAGCCGGCGCTTTGATCCGGGCCGGTTCCGGACGGGAGCAGCGGCGGGCGTTCCGGTAGGGCAAAACCGTTACCATGGTCCCAAGACCATCGGGGTTTGAAACCGGTACCCAATTTGTACGAATACCCTGAGTCAAATGCCTTATGGGAACAACATACCCCGCCCGTGCGGGGGTGTTGGCTTTACCCGAATTCTCCGGTATTCCTGTGGTTTTGGCCCATGGTTTGGGGGCTAGTGGTAATTCCTTGCCGGATCGCCGGTCCGTAATGTCCGGAGGGTAAGCGGCGGCCTGAACCGCCTTCGCCCGCTTGTATAAACATTCATTTTGTAATATATTATTGTATAAATATACACGGAGGGCCCTATGAACGATGTCAGGGAATTTTTATCAAAAATATCGGGGAACGATTATATTGATTCCTCATTATATAGCAGATTTAGCGTAAAACGGGGGCTTCGGAACGCCGACGGGACCGGGGTCCTGGTGGGGCTTACCCGGATTGGGGATGTCCACGGATACATCATGGATGAGGGGGAAAGGGTTCCGGTGGAAGGCAAACTGTATTACCGGGGTATTGATGTGGAGCATATCACCGCCGCCGCCGCCGGGGAGGGCCGTTTCAGTTTTGAGGAAACGGTCTACCTCCTCATGTTTGGCGTCCTTCCCTCCCGGGAACAGTTGGAAAGATTCTGTACCCTCATGGGGGAAAACCGGAGTTTACCGGAGAATTTTGCGGAAGATTCCATCATGAAGGCCCCTTCCCGGGACATTATGAACAAACTCGGCCGTTCGGTGTTGACCCTCTACTCCTATGACGCGGACCCTGAAAACCTGTCCCCGGAAAACGTACTCCGCCAGTGTATAGAGCTTATCGCCCGGTTTCCGACCATCGCGGCCTATTCGTATATGGCAAAAAAACACTACTACGACCACGAAAGCCTTATCATTCACCAGCCCCCTGCTTCCTGTCAGAGCGCCGAGACCATCCTGTCCCTCATCAGGCCGGATCAGCAGTTTACCCGGCTGGAAGCGGAAATTCTCGATCTGGCCCTGACCCTCCATGCGGAACACGGCGGGGGAAACAATTCGACCTTTGCGGTTCACCTGGTATCCTCCGCGGCCACCGACACCTATGCCGCCATTACCGCGGGGATCAACTCCCTCAAGGGGTTTAAACACGGGGGGGCCAATATTAAGGTCATGGGGATGATGGAGGATATTAAACAAGGGGTAAAACAATGGGATAATCAGGGGGAGGTGGCGGATTACCTGGAACGGATCCTCAAGGGGGAGGTTTACGACCATTCCGGCCTTATCTACGGCCAGGGCCACGCGGTGTATACCAAATCGGATCCCCGGGCGGTATTGCTGCGGAATAAGGCGGCGGTTTTGGCGGAGAAAAAAAACCTGACGGATGAATTTAACCTCTACCGGTTGATCGAAGCCCTTTCCCCGGAGGTTTTCAAAAAAACCAAAGGCGCCGAAAAACATATCTGCGCCAATGTGGATTTTTACTCCGGGTTTGTTTATAAAATGCTGGGTATCCCTTCTGAATTATACACCCCCCTTTTCGCGGTAAGCCGGGTGGCGGGGTGGTGCGCCCACCGGCTGGAAGAGATCATCGCCGGTAACCGGATCATCCGGCCCGCCTATAAGTGCGTTCAACCCCGGTTGGCCTATATTCCCCTGGAAAAGCGGTGAGGATTATGGGGGAACGGGACCCTGATATCCCGGTTCCGTCTGGAATAAAAAGCCGGGGCCGTTCTTCTTGGGGAACAACCCCGGCGCCTCCTTTTTACGGCGGTTTAGTCAGTTTCCTGCCGCCGGCTTAAGTTCTTCTCAAAGATCCGCATTCCGGGGTTTCCGGTCCCTCATTCTTCCGCTTCCTGCACCCGGAATGCCTGGGCCGTCTTGATCACCTCCTCGGCGATCTTTCCTGAGATGGGGGCGTAGTGGTCAAATTCAACGCTGAAAGACCCGGTGCCGCTGGTGATGGACCGTAAATCTATGGAGTACCGCAGCAGCTCCGCCTGGGGAACCTGGGCTTTGATCTCCTCAATCCCCCCGCCGACCGAGGCCTGCCCCTGGATTTTACCCCGTTTCCCCGACAGGTCGGACATCACGTCCCCCAGATATTTATCCTCCACAAAGACCGTCAGGTTCATGATCGGCTCCAGGAGGGTGGGGGAGGCCTGGCGCATGGCTTCCCGGAAGGCGTTTCGGGCGGCCAATTTGAAGGCCAATTCCGAGGAATCCACCGGATGGTATTTACCGTCCACCACCTTGACCTCCACATCCACCACGGGATACCCCGCCATGGTCCCGGCGGCCATCCCCTCCAGGACCCCCTTTTCAACCCCGGGGATGTAGTTTTTCGGTATGGCCCCGCCGAAAATGGCGTTGATAAACTGGTAGTTTTCCCCCCGGGGCAGGGGGGCGATTTCCAGAAGCACCTTTCCGTACTGGCCGTGGCCGCCGGTTTGTTTTTTATGGGTATATTCGGCCCCGGCCTTTTTGGTGATCGTTTCCCGGTAGGCCACATGGGGCACATGGGTTTCCACCTCAATTTTTTGGTTCTGTTTGATCTTGTCCAGAATGATATTTACCTGGAGTTCCCCCATGCCGGAGATCACCGTTTCTTTGGTTTCCGTATTATACTGATACCGGAAGGTCTTATCCTCTTCGGCGGCCCTGACGAGGAATTCCCCGAGTTTGTCATCGTCCTTTTTCGCGGCGGCGTTAACCGCCACGGAATGGACCGGTTCGGGGAGCCGAAGGTGTACAAAGTTGACGCCCCCGCCGATGTCGGAGAGGGTGTCGTTGGTTTTAAGGGTGGCGGACTTGGAGATGATCCCCACATCCCCCGCGTAAAGTTCCCGGACTTCCTCGAGTTTTTTACCCTGACAGGTGTAGATCTTGCCTATCCGTTCCTTTTTGTTTTCCGAAACGTTTTGGGCCTCGGTTTCCGCGGTAAGTTTACCCCGGATCACCTTGATCCACGAGAGTTTCCCCGAGAATTGGTCGTAACTGGTCTTAATCACCAGGGCGGCCAGGGGTTTATCCGGATCTATGGGGATGTCCGTTTGGGTACCGCCCTCCTCCAGGGAAACATCCCTGGCTGTTCTGGGATTGGGGCCTATATCGGCGATAAAATCCAGAAAGGGGATAAGGCCGGAATTTTTTAAGGCCACCCCGGCAAAGGCGGGGACGAATTTATGTTCCGCCAGGGCTTCAATTAACCCCCGGTGCATTTCTTCGGCGTCCAGGGAGCCCTTGTCGATGTACTTCTCCATGAGGGAATCGTCCCCCTCCGCGGCGGCTTCAATCAGCCGTTCCCGGGCGGCGGCGGCGGCGGCGGCATATTCCGCGGGGACGGCCCCCGCCGTTTCCGGGGCATCCCCCTGGACAAAATAGGCCTTTTCGTTGAGGACATCGATAACCCCCTGGTAGGAGGCCCCGTTTCCCATGGGGATGGTGACGGGTACCGGGGCAATCTTGAATTTTTCCCGGACATCATCCAGGGCGTTTTGATAATTTCCCCGTTCATCGTCCAATTTGGTAACAAAAACCCCCCGGGGTTTTTCCCGCCCTTCCAGGTTCCGCCAGAGTTTGATGGTTTCGATCTGAACCCCCGTGCGGCCGTCCACGGTAAGAACGGCGAATTCCGATGCCCGGAAACTCAGGATCACGTCCCCGATAAAATCCGAAGAACCGGGGGTGTCCAAAAGATTGATCTTTTTCCCGTTCCGCTCAATATGGGCGAGGGCGGCGTGGATGGAAATTTTCCGTTCAATCTCTTCGGGACTGGAATCCCCAACGGTTTTCCCCGATTCTACGGTCTCCGCCCGGGGAATAACCCCCCCGGCAAAAAGGAGCCGTTCAAACAAGGTCGTTTTTCCGGTCCCACCATGACCGGCGATGGATACGTTTTTTATCAAATCCGTGGTGTAACTCATTGCAGCTTCTCCTTGAAGTACAATCCTCCGAGGCGTTTCAAAATCTTATATTTTGAAAAATCCTCCTCTATAACTATGAATATGATGGAACGGTCTTACCGGATTGTCAAGAAAAATACCTTTGTTTATATTAAAAGTATGGAAGAAAAGAAAAAAAATATCAAGGAGTTGGAACAAAAAAGGCAAGAGGAGTTTCGTTCGGTCAATCTGATGCTGGAAGATCTGGGGGAAGCCCTGTTGTCCCGGGAGGAGGCCGGGGACGGGGAGGCCGGGGAATATATCCGGGAATACCAACGGATCCAACGGGAAATAGCCGATTCCGAAGGGACTATTTCTGCTATAAAGGGGGATGTCCTCCGGTTAAAGCAGGCCGAGGAAGCCCTGGCCCTCAACGAAAAGGCCCGCTTTAAGGTCAAACAGGAACTGGCAGAGCGCTACACCGTCCTGGGGGAACGGCTCCTGGAGGACGGGACCTACGGGGAATTTACCGAACCCTACAGGCGGCAGTTTGATGCCCTGGAGGATACGGTTAAATCCCTGGAAAACCGCATGGAGGCCCTGGCGGCAAGGCCGCCGGCCAATCCGCTTGTCCAACTGGGTAGAAAGACCCAGTCCGTGCTGTTCCGTGCGGCCCTGGAAAAAAATTATTCCGGGATGCGGCGGATTTACGAAGCCGCGGGGGAAAAATTTGCCTCCCGGGAGGATGGCGGGCCGAATCCCGGCGGGGAGCTTGACCTGGTCCTGGAGGAAATCGGGAAACTGCGGAAACAGGCCGGGGACCTGCGGGCCGAGGAGGAGCGGCTGCGGGAGGAACGGCGGAAAATTGCCGATTCCCTCAATATCCAGGGGGGGCCGGTAAAGCGGATAGGAGCCCGGGAAAAAGGGATAACCCGGTTAAAAAACGAGCGCCGGACCGTATACGGCAAATACGGGGAATTTGCCCGGGAAAAAGCCCGGAACGGGGAATGGGACGCGGTTTTTAATCAGGATAACCGGCTGCTCCTCCAAAAAATAGAAGAAACCCGGAATTATATCGGGGATATCGAAAAACGGATTGAAAAAAACCGGGCATCCCTGGCCATTGACGAAGAACGGGGAGCCATTGTAAAGATGGAAAAGGCCATTTCGGATCACCGCGTCAGGATCGCCTCGGCGGAAAAAGCCATCGGGGATCTGGAAGAACGGATCCGAAAGGCGGAACAGCGTATTGAGGAGTTGAAACAGAGAGAGGCTTATGGCAATAAAAACTGAAAAGAAAGCCGTTGTCCCGGCAAAACCGGCTTTGCCGGGGAAAAAAGCCCCGGAACCTAAAAAACCGGAAACCAAAGCGCCCCAAAAACCGGCGGCGAAGAAAAGCGCCAATCCCGGAGGGGGCGTTCCGGTAAAAAGCGGCCAGGGGGGGGCATACGACGAGTCGAAGATCAAAACCCTTTCCTCCCTGGAACATATCCGGCTGCGGACCGGTATGTACATCGGCCGCCTGGGGGACGGTTCCAACCCCGACGATGGGATCTACGTCCTCCTCAAGGAGGTTATTGATAACAGCATCGACGAATTTATCATGGGGAACGGGACCGCCGTGGAGGTGGAGGTGAAGGACGGCGGAGAGGCCGGGGCGGCGGTCGTCAAAGTCCGGGATTACGGCCGGGGGATCCCCCTGGGAAAACTGGTGGAATGTGTTTCGGTGATCAACACCGGGGCCAAATACAACGACGACGTGTTCCAGTTCTCCGTGGGCCTCAACGGGGTGGGGACCAAGGCGGTAAACGCCCTGTCCTCCCACTTCCGGGTGGCGGCCTTCCGGGCCGGTGAAGGGGCGGAAGCGGTTTTTGAGCGGGGGGTCCTCACCGGCAGCCGCATGGGGAAACTCAAAACCAAACAGAAGGACGGTACCTACGTGGAGTTTACCCCGGACAAGGAGATCTTTGGGGATTACCAATTCAACGCCGAATTTATCGAACGGCGGATCCTCAACTACACCTACCTCAACAGGGGGCTGACCCTGATCTTTAACGGCAAACCGTACCTCTCCAAACGGGGGCTTTTTGATCTTTTGGAAGAAGAAACCGGGGATGACCGGCTCTATCCCATCGGCTATTACCAGGGGGAACGGATCGAATGCGCCTTTACCCACACCAATAACTACGGGGAGGAGTATTTTTCCTTTGTGAACGGCCAATACACCTCCGACGGGGGGTCCCACCTTTCCGCCTTTAAGGAGGGGTTTCTCAAGGGGATCCAGACCTTTTTCAAAAAGGATTACCGCAGCGAGGATATCCGGGAGGGGACCATCGCCACGGTGGCGGTGAAACTCAAAAGTCCGGTTTTTGAAAGCCAGACCAAAAACAAGCTGGGTAATTCGGATATCCGGGCCTGGATAGTCCAGGAGATAAAGGAGGCGGTGGAGGACTGGCTCCATAAAAACCCCGAGGCGGCCAAAACCCTGGAACTGAAGATCATCTCCAACGAAAAACTCAGGACCGAGCTTAACACGGTTAAAAAAGAAGCCCGGGAGGCGGCGAAAAAAATAGCCCTGAAGATCCCCAAACTCAAGGACTGTAAATACCACTTGGATGACGGGCTTTTGGGGGAAAATTCGACGATTTTTATCACCGAGGGGGATTCCGCCGCGGGGTCCATGGTTTCGAGCAGGGACGTGATGACCCAGGCCATATTCAGCCTCCGGGGCAAGATCGAAAATATGTTCGACAAAAAACGGGCGGCGATCTATAAAAACGCGGAACTCTACAATATGATGATGGCCCTGGGGATCGAAAACGACGTTTCCGGGCTCCGGTACGCCCGGGTGGTGATCGCCACCGATGCGGACTTTGACGGTTTCCATATCAGAAACCTCCTCCTCACCTTTTTTCTTTCCTATTTTGAGGAATTGGTTACCGGCGGCCGGGTTTTTATTTTGGAGACCCCCCTGTTCCGGGTACGGACCAAAAAGGAGACCCGGTACTGTTACAACGAAAAGGAGCGGGACGAGGCGGTAAAAGCCCTGGGGGATCAGAGTGAGGTAACCCGGTTTAAGGGCCTGGGGGAGATAAGCCCCAAGGAGTTCGGTCAGTTTATCGGAGACAATATACGCCTGGTGCCGGTATCGGTGAGTACCCTCAAGGCGGTCCCCAAGGTACTGAGCTTTTACATGGGCAAAAACACCCCCGAACGACGGGAATACATCATGAAGAATCTGATAGACGACGCCGGATAAACCGGGGGTGTTAAACCCGTAAAACGGCATAAGGGGGAACTGACCATGGATTTAACCGTAAGCCCGGAAGAACGGGAAGCGCTTTTGGCCGATGCCCGGGAAACCATCCGCGCCGCCCTGGATCAGCGGCCGCCGGAATATAAACGGAGCGCGGAACTGGCCCAGGCCGTCCGGGAGGGGAAATCCGCCCTGGCAAAACCCTGCGGGGCCTTTGTTACCCTCCGCCGGGGTAAGGACCTGCGGGGCTGTATCGGCAGGATGATCGCCTCGGAGGCTCTGGAAAAAACGGTTCGGATCATGGCCGGCGAGGCGGCCTTTGGGGATCCCCGGTTCCCGCCCCTCACCCGGCGCGAATTGGGGGGCTGTACCATTGAGATCTCCGCCCTGTCCCCCCTGGAACGCTGCCCCGACCCCCGTTCGGTCCGGGTGGGCCTTCACGGCCTTTACCTGGTTCACCGGGGCAGGTCCGGGGTACTGCTCCCCCAGGTGCCGGTGGAGCAGGGCTGGGATTTGGACCAGTACCTGGACTATATCTGCGTGAAGGCGGGGCTCCCCGCCCATTCCTACGACGAGCCGGGAGCCCAACTCTACACCTTTACCGCGGTGGTTTTTGGGGAGGAAACGGAACCGGTGTCTTAACCGTCCCTTTCATACCGGGCCATGCTGGTGGGGGTTTCGTACACATCCACCGCCCAAAGCACACGGGGGTCCACCGAAACTTCCGGCAAAAGCGCCTCAAGGTTTTGAAAAATATAACGGGCAATCCGTTCGGCGCTGGGATCGTTTTTAAACTCCGGCCGGTCATTGAGGTTGGTATGATCCAGGCCGGCGATAAGTTCCCGAAGTTTTTGTTTGAGTACCCCAAAATCAACGAGCATTCCCCCCTCATCCAGTTCCGGGCCCCGAGCCCAGACCCGGACCCGGTAGTTATGGCCGTGGAGGTTTTCGCATTTACCGTGATAGTGGCTTAAAAAATGGGCCGCCGCAAAATCGGCTTCAACCCGAATGGAAAACATGGGATCAGCATATTCCTTTAAAGCCGGGAGGTCAATTATCGCCCCCTTCACCATACCCCATTTCGGCCAGGGCTTTTTCAGCCTCCCCGATTTCGTCGTAGGGCATGACGGCGTCCGCGTAGATGATGGAATTTTCGTGGCCCTTCCCCAGAAGGAGCAGGAGATCCCCCGGCCGGGCAAGGGAAAAGGCCTTTCTGATAGCGGCGGGGCGGTCGGGGATAAGCAAAAGATCCTCCCCCCGTCTCCGGCCCGGACACCCCCCGGCGATCTCCTCCAGGATAGCCTGAGGCCCTTCCTTCCGGGGGTCCTCGTCGGTGAGAATCAGAAGGTCCGACCATTGGGAAGCGATCCGGCCCTGGAGGGGTCTTTTTTGAGTGTCCCGTTCCCCGGCGGAACCAAAAAGACTGATGATCCGGCCCCCGGACCGGTTCATCCGTTCCCGAAGGGGGGGGAAAATGGTTTCAAACGAGGAGGGGGTGTGGGCGTAATCCACCAGGACCTCAAAGGGTTGGCCCCGGTCCACGGCGGTCATCCGTCCCCGGACGGGTTTAAGCCGGGAAACCAGGGGAACCAGGTCCCGGACGGGTAGGGCAAGAAGCCCCGATACGGTAAGCAGCGCCCCCAGGACGTTCCCCGCGTTAAACGCCCCGGTGAGCCGGTCCCGGATGAGAAACCGCT